>DATMVI010000520.1:0-35631 GCA_035563275.1 Pyrinomonadaceae bacterium | reverse complement strand
CTCGTCCATGGCGCGGGCGTTGCCGTCGACGAGGATGACCTCGTGGCCGGGCGGGGTGAGGGCTTGGAGCAGGAACATCCAGAGGTGCGGCATGAAGTTGCGCGTCACCCCGTTGTCCGGGTTGTACAGTAAGATCTTCATTATTCCTTCCTGCGAGGTTGACCGTGGCGCAACCCCGTCCCTCCCCCTCCGCACGGCGTCACGGGAAGAAGACCGCCGAGGCAGAGACGCGGATTCTGTCCTGAGAACTAAAGGCGAGCTGTGCCGGAGCACTATAACACCCGCGTACATTTCCGCGCAGCAGAATGTCGGCCCGCGTCCGGCCTCTTCACTGAAGAGGCCGGCGTAGACTGGCGGGGTTCGTGGGCGGGCCGGAGTCGGGCGACGGCGACGGGGAGTTTCGCGGCTGATTGAGTCAACGGAAGGTGATGCGTTTGACCCCCAAATTTTTCAGCAGCATCGGGAGTTCGGTTCTGACGAAGAGGCTGGCGGCGTTGTATTTTCTGACGACCACCTCCACCTCGCCCGCCGCCGCGGCGGCGAAATGGGTGGAGCCGAACCTGTAGACGTGGGCCGCCTGCTCCGGGGTCAGACTATGAACCAGCGAGGTGATCGAGCGGCCCCCGACGGTCATGCCGAAAGTTACTTTCCCCTCCTGACGCGCGATGGCCGCCGCCTCCTGTTCGGCTTCGGCCCCGCCCGACCAGAAGATGGCTTGGTTGGGGTGCGTGGAAAAGTGTTCCCCTAACAGAAGCCCGCGAACGTCCGCCTCGTGGGGTTCGGGGGAGGTGGCCTGCGTGAAGAGATGATTGACGACGATGATTTGGCTGGACATGTTTTGGCCCTTTCAAAGAAACGGCCGCTGTGAAGCGGGGCAGGATTAAAAGTGGGAAGTTTCAGGCCCATTCGAGCCAACTCGGGGCTGCGGACACCTCGACGGCCTGAAGCCGGAGCAGAGCCTCGCGGTCTATCCCGCCTTCATTCGTCAGAGGGAATTTATCGAAAAAGATATAAGCGGTCGGCAGCACGTAGCCGGGCTGCCTGCGCCTGAGGGAGTCATCCAACTCTGCCGCCGTCACCCCTTCGCCGACGCAGGTCAGGCAGGCGACCAACTGCTCGGGGCCGCGCGGATCGTCTTTGAATAAGACCACGGCCCTCCGGACGAGGGGGTGAGATTCAAGCGCCTTCTCGACGCGGCCGAGATGGAACACGAAGCCGCGCCGCCTGACGAACTCGGACTTGCGGCCGAGCAGCTCAAGGCTGCCGTCCGGCAAGTAACGCGCCACGTCGCCCGTGGCTAAAAGTCTCGCGCCCGGGCGCTCGCCGAAGGGGTCGGGGATAAATTTCTGCGCCGCCGCTCGGGCCGAGTCCGTGCGGGTTTGCGAGACTGCCAGTCCGCCGACGTGGAGTTCGCCGGGGAGCCCCACGGGGACGGGCCGCAGTTGGGCGTCGAGCAGATGCAGTTTGAAATCCACCAGCGGGCGCCCGATGGAGGCGGTGCTCTCGGCCTGCTCCCGCGTGGGGGAGTAGACGGCCACTTCACCCACGCCCTCGCCCGCGCGGTAGAGGCTGGAGAATTCGACTCCCGGCAAGGCCAGAGCGCGCGCCTTCAGGGCGGGGCTGAGCCGCTCGACGCTGCAAATCACCCGCCGCAAGGCCGCGCCGTCGCCCCGGCCGCGTCCGCTCAACCAATCTTCGAGCAGCGGGGGCGTGGTGCGCCAGACGGTAACGGCGTGCCGCGCGAGCGCGTGTTCGTCGTCGTCGAAGACGAAGCCGGCCCCGCGCGAAAGGGGCCAGAGCAGGTTGCTCACTAACGCCTCGTGGTCGGTCGCCGGTTGGAGCAGAAAACGGTCGGCCCCGTTGAGCAGGATGCGCTTTTGCAGCCCGCGCAGTCTGCTCCAGACTGCTTCGTGAGTGACGGCCGCGGCCCTCACACGCCCCCGCGCGTCCGGCCGGTAACTCACGACGGCCCGATTCCACGGCGCCGCGGTCTGGGCCGCGTGGTCTGCGCTTTCCGGCGAGACACTCCCGTGCTCCCCCCCGGGAGGCAGCGCACGGCCGGGGCGGGAATCCGACTCGTCCGTTAAGCCCTCGCCGTCGAGCAACAGGGCGAGTTCCCCGCTCTCAAACGCTGCCGCGAGCCACTGGCCGGAGGGCACGGCCTCGAAGAGCGCGCAGGCGCCGCCGGCCTTCCAGACGGCGAGCGCGGCCACGGCCACGTCAGCCGACGACCCCAGACGGAGGCCGACGACCCGCTCCGGCCCGACCCCGCGTTGCCTGAGACGGCGGGCGAGGCGGCTGCTCCTCTCGTTCAATTCGCGGTAAGTCAACTGCCCCGTCCCGGAGATCAACGCCGGCGCCTCCGGCGTCCGCTCCGCCTGCGACTCGAACAGTTCGTGGAGGCAGCGGCTCTCGGCGGCGGCGTGACTCTCCGCGCGATTCCATTCCGACAGCAGACGCTCTTCGGCGGCCGTCAACAACCGCATCTCCGAGAGACGTTGGTGGGGGCGCTCGCTCACGGTTTCGAGCAGGGCGTGGAAGTGCTCGGCCATCCGGGCCATGTCCCGCGGGTCGTAGAGGTCGCGCTCGTAACGAATGTTAACGCCCAACCCGTTGGCCTTCTCGGTGGCCGAGATGGAGAGGCCGAGGCTCTGTTCCAAGTCCGCCCCGTCGATCGACACCCTGCGGAACCTGACGGGCGGCCCGCCGGACGAAGGCTCGGGCCGCGCCTCGGCTTTGGCCCGCGGAGTGAAATTGAACCAGACCATCGGCGCCGTCGAGATTTGCGGCGGCCGGGCGGAAGCCGGGCGCAGGCTCTCCAGCAGGGCGGGGTAAGGCAAGTCCTGATGGTCGAAGGCGCTCAGCGTGGACTCGCGCGTGCGTCGCAGCAGTTCCAGAAAGCTCAGCCCGCCCGCGAGCTGCGTGCGGAACCAGAGGCAGGAGCTGAATTTCCCGATGAGGTCGGCGAACTCTTCCCTGCCGCGGCCGGACGCGCTCGTGCAGACGTAGATGCTTCCCCTGCCCGTGTAGCGGTAAAGCAAGGTGTTGATGACGGCCAGCAGCAGGACGAACATCGTCACGTCCGCGCGCCGCGCCAGCTCCGTCAGCGAGGCGTAGAGCGACCCCGACACGCGCAGCGCCTCGACGCCGGTTCTGTAAGAGGCCGGCCGCGTCTGCGGGAGCGTGAACGGCAATTCCAACGCCGCGGCGTCGGGCACGGACTCGCCGCCGAACTGCCCCTTCCAATACGAGAGCAGGCGCTGCGAGCCGCGGCCCCTCTCGGCGCGCGCCCTCTGCCAGCGCGCGAAGTCCTGATAGCCGGCGCGCAGCGGCGGCAGCGGGGAAGGACTCTTCGTCGCCAGCGCCATGTAGTTTTGTGAGATTTCGTGGATTAACAAATCCTGAGACTTACCGTCGAAGGCCAAGTGCTGCATGACGAACAGCAGCAGGTGTCGCTTGTCGTCGATCTTCAACAGCAGGGCGCGCAGTAGGTCATCGCCGGCCGGGTCATAATCCTTTAGAATCTCCGCGAGGCAGAGCGAGCGGGCCGCCGCCTCGCGCTCACCTTCGGGCAGGTGGCACAGGTCGAGCGACGGCAGGGCGAAGGTCTTCCCCGGGCGCGCGGCCCTGACGAACTTCCCGTCGGCGAAGGGGAAGGTCGAGTTCAGGATGTCGTGGCGGCGATGGACTTCTTGAAAGCTCCGTTCGAGGCAGCCAACGTCAAGCGGGCCGGTCACTTGCAGCAGGCGGTAGTATTGGCGGCGCTTGACGGGCACGGACTGTTCGCGCGCCCACCTGTCGTGCCACAGCGCGAACTCCTGAAGCAGCGACGGCTCGTCGGCGCTCTCTCGGCCGGGCGGGTCGGCGGGCGCGGCGTCCTCCCGCGGACTGAGTTTCCCTTCCAGTCTGCCGGCCAGAATCCGCAGCTTCGCCTCCGACAGGCGCGCCCGCCGGGCCGACAGCTCTTCTCGCCTCGTATCCGGAAACCCTCTATCTTCAAAAATTGCGTTAGACATTTGGCGCCTCTGGAATAGAGGTCACCCCGCCGCCCACCGGGCGTGCGCCCACGCGGTGGCCCACGCCGGGGCAAGGCCCGGCCACAGGCACCGGCAGCACCGGCGCGGCGAGGATAAATAAGTTTGAGCTGAGCACGCCTATCGGCGCTCGCCCATCGAACAGGAAGGCGGACTGGTTGGGCGCCGGCATTGTCTACCTCTTGCCGATATTTTTCAACGAAAATTAATCAGCCCTTCAGACCGCGCGAAAATGAGAGTTAACGCCAAGCAAAAACGTCAACGGTCATCCTCGGGCGGCCGTCTCGCCCTTCGCCCGCCCCCCTTCTCTGCTCCGGCGCTTCTGTCTACGCGCGGCTGAGGCGCGCTCCGGCTGCTCCGCCGTGAGGCGTCTCAACGTGAGCGGGAGCAAAATATTAGCGACAGACTGCCGATGGTTCCTATTTTGTCCGGGTAGCAGAAACATAAAAGAAGGTCGGGTGATTTGTTTCTATTGTATGGTAAGTAAATTTCTGTTCGAGGTTTCACAGCCGGGGGTTTGAGCCCGGCCCCGAGCCCAAGCCGGAGGAGTCGCTTTGAAAACCACGAGGCGTCGCACGAGACGTGTAGACCCGCTGGCCTCGACCGAAGGCGTCGGCCGCGTGCTGGAACACCTGCGCGCTTCCCTGCCCGATGCCATCCCGCGCTCGCACAAGAACTTATCTTCTCTGCTCAACTCGGTGCGCGGCCTCTACATGCGCCAGCCGACCGAAAGCCGCCGCGGGCGGCCGCCGCGCCACGCGCGCGAACTGCTCCTGCGCGTAGACTCCAGCCTGCGCGACATCTTGTCGCGTGAAACGAGGGTCTCGGTGAGGAGTTTCGTCGGCCAGTACCTCCCGATTCTGGATTTCCCTCAGGACGTGCGGGAGCCGCTTGAGCGCGGAGACCTCAACCTCTTCGAGGCGCACCAGCTCGCGCGCCTCAGCGCCAAGCGACTCGGCTGCACGGAATCGGAGGCGCGCACCCATCGGCGGAAGCTGCTTGAGACGCACCTGCTGAAGCAGGAGACCGGCATGATGCTGCGCGAGAGGGTCAAAGAGGCTCTGGGCGAGTTGAGAGAGCCTGACCCTTTGGCGACCGAGATGGCCGCCGTCGAGAAGGCGGACGAGTTGCTGGAGGCCGACCCGCTCGACTCAAGTCACCTCTTTTTCGAGGAGTTGCGGCGCATCGGGCGGGCTTTGAGGGAGATCAGGCCGGAGGAGTTAACAGACGAAGACGTGGACGAACTGTTGCCGGCCGTCGATCAGGTGAGCATCGCCCTGCTCCACATTGAGCGGAGAAGGCAAAAACGGCAGGAAGGCGCGAAAAAGCTGAATATTTAGCGCGGGCCGGCCTCGCCTCGGCGTTTCGCGCGGTGCAGTCTCAGGCCGGCGTCTGCTCCGGGTCTGAGTCCCCTACCTCGGGCGTCAGCTTTTCGTGGCGGCAGCGCGCAACCCCCTTTTCGTACCCCTGCGGATACCACATTCCCGTCCCGAAGCAGTCCGGGCACTGCCCGGCGTCCACCTTCGGGGTCGGCGCGGGCGACGCCGCGTCGGCCGCCTCAGCCTCAATCTGCCGCTTCTCCTTTTTCCAGAGGCGCCGGCGCAGGTGCTCCGCGAGGAATGCCGGGACGGATGAGACGGTCGTGCGCCCCGCGGCGATCTTCAACTCGGTGACGAGCACTTCGGCCAACTCGGCCCAACGCTGCCTCTCCGCAACCGACAATTCCCTGCCGGTGATCTCCCTTGTCGCCTGTCTCACGGCGGCGACGAAATCGGCGAGAGCCTCATCATCATCAGTTTTCTCAGTATTAGTCTTAAAAGAAGTCTTAGGCACCTCGTAAGTTGTTGATTCTTCAGCAATTGAAGTATGCCTAGTCTGACTAGTTTCTAGTCTGACTAGTCTGTCTAGTTTCTGGGCATGCCTAGTCTGACTAGTCAGACTAGGCATACTAGTATGACTAGTCATACTCTCTGCCGTCTCTTCGGGCAGGTGGACGGTGTACTCGTTGCCCTCGTGCTCGCCGGCGATGTGGCGCACGGTGACGAGTCCCTCCGCCTGTAGGTGCGCGACGTTGGCCTCGAAAGTGACGCGCGCGCCGATGCCGGCTTTCTTCATCAGGCGGGGGCGCGAAATGCGTACGCTCCTGACGGGGACGACGGCCCCGCGCGTGAGTTGGTAGAGGGCGTCGTAAAGCTGTTTGCTCTTGCCTTTAAAGACGCCGGCCGGGATCGCCTCGCGCGTGATCGAGTTGGCGACTTTCGTGTAATCGCGGACGGGGGAGACCGGCGTCGCTTCGGAGGCGTCCTGAGTATGCCTAGTCAGACTAGTCAGACTAGTCTGACTAGGCATAGTTGATTCAAGCAGCTCGGCCGGTTCGGGCGGGGTCTGTGCCGCCCGAATCAGTTCTTCGTGCGGCAGGCGCAGCGCGGGCGGAACCGAGAGGCCCAGTTTTTTCGGCTTCGGCGTCCGCAGGGAATTGTTCGCTTTAGGCTTAGTCTCGGCCATCTACGACCTCACTTGACGGCGGCGATCTTCTGCCGGGAAAGCTTCAGCTTGTCGAGCACTTCGTCGGTCAGGCTCCAGAGCTGGTCGGCGGCGCGGTGCGACTTGGCGTAGAGCACGGCCGGGAGCTTCTGCGAGGGTGCCTCGGCCACTTTCGAGTAGTCGTGCAGGTTGGTGTCGAAGACGTGGCCCACCAGCCCGACCGCGGCCTCGACGGCCTGCCGCGACTCGGCCGAGAGGTTGCGCGAAGGTTTGTAGAGGTTGATGACGGCCCCGAGCATCTGGAGGCCGGAGTTGACGTTCTTCCGCACCTGCTCGATGGTGAAGGCGAGGTCGGAGAGTCCCTGAAGCCCCATCGCGTCGGCCGCGCAGGGGACGACGACGTAGTCGGCCGAGTAGAGGGCGGCCGTCAGCAGCTTACCGAGCTGCGGCGGGCAGTCGATGAAGACGAGGTCGTAAGCGCGCCCGTGCTCCTGCACCTGATTGCGCAGGCGGTGCGTGAGGTAGTCGGGCTGCATCTCGAAGCGCGCGAGGCGGATGTCGGCCGGGACGAGGTCGAGGCCCTCGACCGGGCTTTCGACAATGGCATCGTCGAGCGGCAGGGGTTCGGCCTTCACGCCGGTCGGCAACTCCGGCTCGATCAGGACGTGCGAGAGGGTGGCCTCGTAAACGTCCGGGTCAACCCACGAGGAAGTCAGGTTGCCCTGCGGGTCGCAGTCTATGGCCAGCGTCTGGAAGCCGCGCAGGGCGCAGCAGGCCGACAACTCGCGGGTGAGGGTGGTCTTACCGACCCCGCCCTTCTGGTTGGCGACGGCGATGGCGATGGTCTTCATGCGGCTTTCACGCTCCTGTGTTTCAGGGCCTCGACTTCGGAGCGGCGGATGAGCTTGACGCGGCGGTCGAGGAGGTCTTCGTAGATCGTGAAGACCCCGTGCTTGATGAGCTGCGTCATCTTCACCGTACTCACGCCGAGCAGTTTGCGCGCTTCGGTGGTGCGGATCAGATCGTCGGGTCGGTGGGTGTCGTTCATGCTGCCTCCCTTAGAGGCAGCGACGATACCGAAAGGGGGGAAGGGAAGTCAATATATTTAGTTTTGATTTAGTTTAAGACGAACAGGGGAAAGGGGAGGATTGTCCGAGGTTTTATCGGGAGTGAGTTCGGGACGCGGCCCGGCCTCCGTCGGTGTCGCCGGGGCCGGGCCGCGTCTTTATGAACTACGCCCGCGCGAGGAAAGCTTCGAGGTCGCGGACGAATTGCTCGGGCCGCTCCCAGTGAGGGGAGTGGCCGGTTTCGGTGTAGACCGTCAGGTCGGCGTTGGGGAGCGCGGCCGTCAAGGCGTCCTGCTCGGCGCGCGTCAGCAGAGCGTCACGGTCGCCCCAGAGGAGAAGCGTCGGCGTCTCGATGCGGCCGAGGCGGGACGCCTGTCCCTCGTCGAGCAGGCCCGCGAGCGCCGCGCGCCAGACCCGCGAGGGAACCTTGAGGCTCTCCGCGACCACGCCGTCCATGAACTCTTCGGGCAGCCGGGCGTAGACGGTGCCGGCCTGAAACTCACGCGCGAACTCGGCGGGCACGGGGCCTTCGAGCGCCTCCACCGCTTGCCGAAGCTCTTCGACGCCTTCGATGTTGCGCGCCGCCGTCATCGAGCTGACGAGGACGAGGCGGGCCACGCGCGCCGGCGCGTCGAGGGCCACGCGCTGCGCGACGAGGCTCCCCATGCAGTGGCCGACGAGCGTCGCGCGCTCAAGGCCCCGCGCGTCCATGAAGGCGAGCACGTCGGCGGAGAAATCGCTCAGGGCGTAGCCGCCCGGCGGGCGTTCGGAGTCGCCGTGGCCGCGCAGGTCGAGTGCGTAAACGTGGTAAGCCGGGTCGAGCAAGGGCATGACGCGGCTGAACGAGAACGAGGAGTCGGTGTAGCCGTGGAGCAGGATGACGGGGCGGCCGCCCGCGTCGCCCTGCTCGGCGTAGCGCAGGCGGACGCCCGTGCCGAGACGCGCGTCGGCGACGCGCGTCGGGGTGGCGACGAGATTCATCTTGATAAGCCTCCTTCCCGGCCGCCCGCCTCGCCGGTTCGAGACGAGGCGGGCGGCCGCCGTAGCGCGACTCAGGCGGTTGGCTTCCGCGCGACGTAGTAGTTATTCATGATGTCGTGCGGCAACTGCCTGACCTCGATGTTGTAGAAGCCGGCCTCGGCCAGCATCTCGACTGCCGTCTCCTCGCCCCACATCGTGCCGAGGCCGTCGCCGCCCGCGGCCAGCGAGACCGTCATGCAGTGCATGGCCGAGATGGTGTAGAGGAACGGCGCGACCGGGTGATCCATGTTCTTCGCGACGTGGCGCGAGCCGCGGATGTCCTGCATGAGGAAAGTGGCGCCGGGCCGGAGCGCCTCGGCGATGCCGCGCAGCACGAGCGCGGGATGCGCCTGATCGTGGATGGCGTCGAAGGCCGTGACGAGGTCGTAGCGCCCGCTCTCGCCGAGGCGCGTCACGTCGCGCACTTCGAACCTCACGTTCTTCAAGCCCAAGCGCTCGGCCTCGCGCCGCGCGTTGCCGACGGCCTCTTCGGACAGGTCGTAGCCCGCGAAACGGCTTTGCGGGAACGCCCGCGCCAGAGTGTTGAGCGCGCGGCCGCTGCCGCAGCCGAGGTCGAGCACGTCAACGCCTTCGCGCAAAGCCTCGGTCAGGCCCGGCGCGAGCGGCAGGATCGAGTCGAGCAGCCCGGCGACGACGGTCTGCCCGCTCTCCTCGGCCATCGTCTCGTGGAAGCGCGCGAAGGCCGAGTAGGGGACGCCGCCGCCGTGGCGGAAGCAGGCGACGATGCGATCCTCGACGGCGCCGAGGACGGAGATGAACTGCGTCGTCACGGCGAGGTTGTTCGGCGCGGCCGCGCGCGTCAAAAACGCCGCGTGCTCGGGCGGCAGGTGGAAAGTGTTGGCCTCGGGGTCGTGCTCGACGACGCCCCCGGTCGTCATCGCGCCCAGCCACTCGCGGACGTAGCGCTCCTTCAGCCCGGCGGCCTCGGCGAGCTGCTCGGGCGTGGACGGCGGCAGCCCCGCCATCACGTCGAAGAGGCCGGTGCGGTGGCCGATGCTCGTCATCAGCGCCACGCCCGCGCCGTTAATCATGCCGAGCATCTTCTCGGCGAAGACCTCGGACTTCGACTTCTCAACCGGCTCGGAAATCCTTGTGGACATATCATTCCTCCTTCGCCGCGCGTTCGCGCGCGCTTTTGTGTCGCGGCGCGTTCGCGCGCGCCTGATGCTGTATAATCGGCCCCTGCCGCAGCGCCGCGCCTGACCTCGCAGGCAGCGGTTGCCTTTACAAACGCGCAGGCGGCGGCCTTCGCGGTGCGCGCCCGCCGCTCAAATAGTTCTCAAATAGTTCTCAATTCGGAGACGATGCCGCAGACCCGCGCCTACGAATTCGGACGCTTCCGCGTGGACGCCGACGAGCGCACGCTGCTGCGCGACGGCGTCGCCGTGCCGCTCACGCAGAAGGCTTTCGAGGTGCTGCTCGCGCTCGTCGAACGCGGCGGCAGCACCGTCGGCAAAGACGAGCTGATGCGGCGCGTCTGGCCCGAGCAGTTCGTCGACGACGGCAACCTCACGCAGCACGTCTACACGCTGAGGAAAATCCTCGGCGAGCCCGAAGGCGGCGGGCAGTACATCGAGACCGTCCCGCGCCGCGGCTACAAATTCACTCCACGCGTGGAGATTCGCCATGCGGATGAGGGCGCGGCGGGGGAGGGCGGCGCGCGCGTCGAAGCGCCGCCCGAGACGCACTACACGCGCAGCGGCGACGTGAACATCGCCTATCAGGTCGTCGGCGACGGCCCGCTCGACGTGGTCTTCGTCATGGGCTGGGTCTCGCACCTCGAATACTTCTGGAAGGAGGAGTCGTTCTCAAGCTTCCTGCGCCGGCTCGCCTCCTTCTCGCGGCTCATCCTGTTCGACAAGCGCGGGACGGGATTGTCCGACCGCGTGCCCCTGAACGAGCTGCCGACGCTCGAACAGCGGATGGACGACGTGCGCTGCGTGATGGAGGCGGCCGGCTCGGAGCGCGCCGCGCTCGTCGGCGTCTCCGAGGGCGGGCCGATGTCGGCGCTCTTCGCCGCGACCTACCCCGAGCGCACGGCGGCGCTCGTCATGATCGGAACCTACGCCAAGCGCACCCGGGCCGCGGACTACCCGTGGGCGCCGACGACCGAGGCGCGCGAGCGCTTCTTCGAGGAGATGCGGGAGCACTGGGGCGGCCCCGTCGGGCTGGAGGAGCGCGCGCCGAGCCGGGCCGCCGACCCGCGCTTCCGCGAGTGGTGGGCCACCTACCTGCGGATGGGGGCCAGCCCCGGCGCGGCCGTCGCGCTCACGCGGATGAACGCCGAGGTTGACGTGCGCAGCGTCCTGCCGACGGTGCGCGTGCCGACGCTGGTGCTGCACCGCGACGGCGACCGCTGCCTGAAGGTCGAGGAGGGGCGCTACGTGGCGGGTCTGATTCCGGGGGCCAAGTACGTCGAGCTGCGGGGCGAAGACCATCTGCCGTTCGTCGGCGAGCAGGATGAGCTTCTCGACGAGATCGAAGGGTTCCTGACGGGCGTCCGGCACAAGCCGGGGCCGGAGCGCGTGCTGGCAACCCTCCTCTTCACGCGCATCACGGACGCGCCGCGGCGGGCGGCGGGGCCGGGGGCCGGGCGCCGGCGCGAGTCGCTCGAACGCTTCCGCGCGCAGGTCAGTCGCGAGGTCGTTTGGTTCCGCGGGCGCGAGGTGGACGCGACGGGCGAGGGGCCGCTCGCCGCCTTCGACGGCCCGGCGCGCGCCATCCGCTGCGCGTGCGCCGTCGTCGAGCACGCCGCGCGGCTCGGCCTAGAGGTGCGGGCCGGGCTGCACACGGGCGAGTGCGACCTGCTCGAAGGCGACCGCGTCGGCGGGCCGGCGGCGGAGATCGGCCGCGGGGTGAGCGAACGCGCCG
This sequence comes from Pyrinomonadaceae bacterium, assembly GCA_035563275.1. Taxonomy (GTDB): domain Bacteria; phylum Acidobacteriota; class Blastocatellia; order Pyrinomonadales; family Pyrinomonadaceae; genus QHXN01. Next base: position 24,134 of record DATMVI010000520.1, on the reverse strand, counting down.
GGCCGGGCGAGGTGCTCGTCTCGCAGACGGTCAAAGACCTCGTGGCCGGCTCGGGGCTGCGCTTCGAGGAGCGCGGCGCGGAGGTCTTCGACGCCGTCCCCGGCCGCTGGCAGCTTTACAAAGTCGAGCGGCAGAGCGCGGGCTCGGGGGCGGAGTGAATTTTCGTATTAGAAACTGAACCGCAGGCCCGTCTCGACGCGGCGACCGGGGAGCGCGGCCGTTGCCTGCCCGAAGAAGGGCGAGGTCCGGACGCCGGCGTAGTTGGTCAGGTTCGTGTGGTTGAGCAGGTTGAAGAACTGCGCGTAGAGGTCGAGGCGGAAGCGCTTGGTCGAAGCGCCGGGGAGCGCGGGCGGGCCGGCGTCGCCGCCGACGCGGATCATCACGGGCCCGCCCTGCGTCGAGGGCTGGCGGTCGCCGCCGAAGCCGAAGCCCCAGCCGAGCCGCGCGCTCAACTCCGCGCGCCCCGACCCGCGCTCGCTGTTGCGGCGGACGCCCGCGGGGCGGTCGTTGCTCACCGTGTCGCCGTTGTCGTCGAAGCCGGTCGTGACGTTGTAGGGCGGGGCCGAGCTGGCGCCGAACATCAGGCCGAGCGTGAAGCCGCGCGGGAGCTTCCGGCTGAGCATGGCCGAGAAGACGTGGCGCACGTCGGTCGGCGCCGGCCCCCACTCGCCGCGCAGGTCGAAGTTGTCGGCCGGCAGCGCGAGCGGCCCGGCCGTGTCGCTCAGGGAGTGAAAGTACCTGTACATCGCCGACCAGAAGAAGCCGTTCGTGATGCTGCCCGGCGAGAGGTGAAGCATCAGGCCGTGCGTCGTCGAGCTGGCCGACGACTCGATCTGCGTGACGTTGCCGAAGGCCGGGTCGGGCCGCCCCGCGCCGGCGAGCGGCGCGTTGACGTTGCGGCCCCGGAGCAGGTGCAGCCCGCGCTCGAAGCGGTAGTCCGCGCCGAGCCGGAACCACTTCGACGGCCGCACGTCCACGCCGGCCGAGGCCATCCAGACCGAGGGCATCACCAATTCGGGGTCGGCCTGAATGCGGCCCGGCGGGAGGGCGAGGCCCGTGCCGCCGTCGAGCGGGTCGGGGAAGCCGGGGCCGAGCACGACGAAGTCGCGCTGCCGCAGCCCGTCAACCCTGAGCGTCTGTTCGTAGGTTGACGACTCGAACCAGTCGTAAAAGAGTCCGGCCCCGGCGCGGACGGTCACCGCGCCGGACTTCGTCGGCGTCCACGCGAGGCCGACGCGCGGCGCGAGGTTGGCGCGGTCGGAGAGGTGCGTCTGCATCTCGTGGCGCACGCCGTAGCTGAGCATGAAGTTCCTGTGCGCGCGCCAGTCGTCCTGCCAGTACCACGCGAACTGGTATTGCGAGAACGACAGCAGCGGGTCGCCCACGCGCCGCGAGAAGGTGGTGGGGCGCCCGGCCGCGAACTCCGCGAGGCCGGCGAAGGTGAAGACGCCGGCCGGGTTGGTCGTCTCGTCGCTGCGGTAGCGCGCGGCTTCGAGTTCGATGCCGGCGCGCATCGAGTGCTTCTCGGTGGAGAAGTCCACGTTATCGGCCAGCTCGAATTCGAGCGCGCGCCGCGCCCCGCGCGTGAGCGCGCCGCCGCCGTTGAAGGCCCCGTTGACGAAGAGCGCGGGCGCGTCGCCGGCCGCGCGCGTCTCGCGCTCCTGCCAGCGCGCCTGAAAGCGCAGCTCGTTGAGGAAGCGCTTGGCGAAGACGCCGGACTCGGAGAGGCGGAAGATGTGCTCGGCCTGATCGAGCGTGTAGGCGCGCTCCGGCAGGTCGAAGTCGCCGACGCCGAGGTTGTCCTGCCGCGCGGCGTTGCGCTGGTACTCGGCCCGCAGCGAGTGAACCTTATCAATCGCGTGCTCGGCGCGCGCCGAGACGTTGAGCTTGCGCGAGGGGCGCAGCACGAGGTCGTCGAAGCGCCCCGAGGGCAGCGCGGCGACGATGGTCTTCGAGTCGTATGTGCTGTTGCCCTCGGCGGCGAGGAAGACTGAGGTGCGGTTCTTCCAGACGGGGCCGTCGAGCGTGAAGTCGAAGCGGCGGAGTTGTTCGGGGCCGCGGAAGGCGGCGAAGGCCGGGCGCGCGTTGAGCGACTCGTCGCGGAAGCCGAGGCCGACGGCCCCGTGCCACTCGCCGGCGCCGGGCTTGGTGAACAAGTCAACGGAGACGAAGCCGCGCTCGTGGTTCTCGGCCGCGTAGGGGTTGCGGCGGAAGCGGATTTCGCGAATCTGGTTTTTGGGCGGGAGCCTGCCGCCGCGGAAGCCGTTGACGCGGAAGTTCGCGCCGGGGCCGGCGAGCTGGTTCAAAGCCGCCTCGAACTCTTCCGGGTCGTCGGGCAACTGCGCGAGGTCTTCGGCCGTGAGCACGTTCGAGAAAGCCGGGCCGCGCGGGTCGAGGTTCCGGCCCCGCTCGTCGGGCGCGACCTCCAACTCCTCCTTCAGCGCGGCGACTTCGAGCCGCACCTCCGCCCGGTTGGCGCCGGCCGCGAGCGTGAACTCTTCGAGCACCCGAGGCTCGAAGCCCTCGGCCTCGACGGTCACGCGGGCCGCGCCGGGCCGCAGCCTCGTTAACGTGGCCTCGCCGCGCTCGTCGGCGCGCGCGCTGACCTCGTCGCCGGCCCCCGCGCGCAGAGAGACGCGCGCGCCGGGGACGGCCGCGCCGTTCGGGTCAAGGACGACGACCTTCAGGGCCGCCGCGCCGCCGCCCTGCGCGAAGGCGGCGGGCGAGGCGAGCAGGAGCGCGGCGAGACACACCGAGAGCGCGCGGACGTTGAATCCGTGTCGGGCCATGTGACTTTACCTTTCGGGCTTACTTCTTCTGGAACTTGTCGGCCCTGAACTGCGGGTTGACGGCGTAAGACTTGATCTCCCACTCCTCGTTGGTCTCGCCCTCGGGGCCCATCGAGATCGTGTGAGGGAGTTTCAACCCGCCGGCCTCTTTGTAGTCCGAGAAGCGCCACTGCATCTCGACCTCTTCGGGCGGGGCCTCGGCCTGCTGCTTCAACTTCTCGCGCGCCTCCTTCTCCAGCTCCTCGGGCTTCTTGCCCGAATTGTGCCCGCCGCCGGTGATGGTCAGCATCATCATGCGCGGCTTGGGCGCGCGGTAGGTGAGCATCAGCGGCAGGTGCGTCTGCTTGTCTATGAAGAGTCGCGCGGCGAAGCCTTCGGGGCCGGTGGCGTCGAGCACCTCGGCGCTGCCGTCGTCGGCCGTGGCCTCGCCGACGTAGGCGAACTGGAGGGGGAAGTCGTCGGGCGGCGTGAGCAGCAGGGCGAGCACGAGGCGGGCCATCTCGGCGCGCAGCATCTTCGCCTGACGCTTCTGCGCCTCCTCCAGCTCCTCCTTCGTCAGCTCGCGCCCGTCGCCGCGCAGCACGATCATGTTGCCGCCGCGCCGCCCGCCCCCGTCCGACCAGAACTCCGCGCCGTTGAGGGCGCGCGTGTTCGAGACGCTCGTCCCCATGCCGGGGATGGCGAACGACTCCGTCCGCATGAACTTGTCCGGCAGGAGGAGGTCGACTTCGTTCTCGCCCGAGGTGTCGCGCTCGCCGATGACGCGGCGGTACTTGCCCTTGATGGTGAGGCCGCGCACCCCGCGAACCTTCTCCGCGCCGCCGACGGCCGCGCGCGCCTTCGCCAACACCTCTTCGGCGCGCGAAGTCGCCGCCCCCGCGCCGCCCGCGGCGTGGCCCCAGCCCGCGAGCGCGAAGGCCAACACGAACAGACTCCTGCCTAAGCTCGACATGCCAAACAGTCCTCCCGTTTTTCCGTATGAGTACCCGGCCCCGGACACACCGCCGCCGCCGCGCGTGCCGCAGCGCGCGCGCAGACGAAGCCCACGGTAGTCGAGTGACGCCCGCCGGCGGGTTCCGTGGCGGACACTGACATTTCCTTGAGGGGGCCGGAAAAGTTCCCGAAAAAATTTCCCGGCCGGGCGGCTTCGCCGACAACGGGAGCCGTCTCGACGGTCGGTGGGAGGCGTGCTAGAGTCGGCGCATGATGACGGACGAGAGCGGGCGCGAGTCTGAGGGCGGGGCCACGCCGGCCACGAACGCCCTCGCCGCGCGCGACTCGGCCGAGGCGCTGCGCCGCGCCGTCACGCTCTGGGCCGACGCCAACACGCGCCCCGAGACCTTAGACCGCCGCGACAAGCTGCGCGACAAGGTGCAGGCCGTCGTCAACTTCTTCGAGTTCGCGGCCAAGCACCCCGGCGACGTGGGGCCGGAGGACGTGGCGCGCTGGCGCGCCGACATGGAGGCGCGCGGCCTCAAGCCGGCCACCGTCTACGCGCGCGTCTCGCGCGTCTCGGCCTTCTACCGCTGGCTGATGAGCGACCCGCAACTCTCCGCGCACATCCGCGCCAACCCCGCGGCGCAGGCCCGCCCGCGCTACCCGCGACCCTACCAGTCGGAGCTGACGAAGGCGCTCTCCGACGACGAGATGAACCGCCTGCTCGACGCCGCGCGCGCGCGGGCCGAGGCCGGCTCGGTCGTCGGCAAGCGCGACTACGCGCTGCTGCTCTTCTTCTTCCTGACGGGCCTGCGCCGCAGCGAGGTGATCTCGCTCAGGGGCAGCGACCTCGAACGCGCGGGCGGCCGGCTCGTCATCAAGTACCGGCGCAAAGGCGGGAAGTTCGTCGGCCGCGAGGTGGGCGATGCGGCGGCCTACGAGGCGCTGGTCGCCTACCTCAGGGCGGCGGGGCGCGAGGACGTGCTCGGCTCGCCCCGCCCGCTCTGGACGCGCCACGACCGCGCCGGCAAGCCGGGCGCGCCGCTCTCGTCGCGCTCCTTCGCCGAGAACCTCAAGCTCTACGCGGCGGAGGCCGGCATCGGCCACGTCCACGTCCACCAGACGCGTCACACCTACGCGCGCATCGTCGCCGAGGAGACCGGCAGTTATCTGGAAGCGCAGGAGGCTTTGGATCACGAGAACGCGGCGACGACCCGGGTCTACGTCCAGCGCATCACCGTCAAGGCCGACAAGCACGGCAGCAAAGTCTCGGCGCGCATGAGGAAGCCCGCGGAGGAAGGGGAGGCCGGCGGGTAGCCCCGCGCTCGCTCCGCGAACCCCGCGTTAAATCGAGCGTCGGCCGAGACTCAGGCAGGCGATGCCGCCCTAAGCCTGCTCCCCGTCCCCTCCGCCCGGTGTTAAGAGCGCCCGCAGGCGTTCCTTGCCGAGCGAGAGGAAGAGGGTGGGGAGGCGCGGGCCGGTGTCGCTCCCGCAGAGGAGTTGGTAGACGGCGATGAAGAAGCCGCGCTGCACCGGCTTGATCTCCTCGCTAGGCGGCGCGTCGATGGGCAGGCCGAGGAGGAGTTTGGGGACGCCGTAGACGAGCGTCGTCAGACCTTGCAGGCTCCAGTACTCGTCGAGCCGTTCGAGCAGCATCCGGATGCCGCGGCGGTGCGCCTCGTCGAGCGACTCGTAGGTCGCGCGGTCGTGGCCCGACCTGATGCGCGTCCGCTCGTCCTCGGGCAGGTAGTTGACGGCCCAGTTGATGGCGCAGGTCAGGCGCGGCTCAAGCGACCGCCTCAATTCTTCGCGCGGGGGCGGGTCTTCGAGGTGGTCGGAGGCGATGCGGAGAATCTGTTCGACGTTACCCTGCGTGATGTCGGCCGCCGAGCTGAGGATGCGAAAGGGGATGGTCAACTTCGACCTCGCCACCTCGCCCTCGGACGTGCGGACGCAGCGCTCGTAGACGAGCCGTTCGGCCTCGTCCGCCTTGCCCGCGGCCACGCGCGCGACGAACGAGTCCCACTCGTCGTAGAGGCGCACCACCTCCTGCCCGAAGTTGATGTCGAACTTCTGCCCGGCGTTACGGCGGATGTAGAGCCAGCGGACGATGCACGGCTCGAGGATGTCCAAGGCCGCCTCGGGCGTCGCGCTCGTCCCGAAGGAGCTGGAGATTTTCGAGCGGCCGGCGAGCCCGACGAAGGCGTAGCCGATGAAGTAGGGCGCGGCGCCGCCGTAGATTTCCTTCACGAGCTGCTTGCCGACGGTGTAGCTGCTGCCCGGCGCGGAGTGATCCTCGCCGCCCGGCTCGAAGTCGACCGCCTCGTAGCTCCAGCGCATCGGCCAGTCCACCTTCCAGACGAGCTTGCCGGCGACCTTCTCGCCGAGGCTGAACGAGCCGCGGTACTCGCGGAACTGGCACGCGTAAGAGACGGTCGAGGCCGCGTCGTCGTAGGCTTCGATGACCGTCGTGTCCCGCCCGCAGTCCTCGCAATAAACCTTGAAGGGGTAGTACTCGGCGCGGCGCTCCTCGGCGGGCCGCTCGTGGCGGCCGGGCGTCTGGTACTTGACGAGGATGTCGAAAATCTCGAACCGCTTCCGCATCGCGACCCTGATCTGTTCCCGGTAGTCGCCGCGGCGGTAGGCGACGGACTGGCGCACGTAGCGCGGGCCGATGCCGAGCCGGGCGACGCTGCGCTCGAACTCGGACATGAAGCGCATGGCGTAAGACTCGTACTCGCCGGCCGGGTCGGGGATGTCGCTGATGGGGCGGCCGATGTGCTGCGCGAACTCCTGCGGCACGCCGGCCGGCACTTTGCGCAGGCGGTCGAAGTCGTCCCACGAGTGGATGTGTTCGGCCTCGCGCCCGCGCCGCCGCAACTCCTCGGTGACGAGGTGGACGGTGATGATCTCGCGGAGGTTGCCGAGGTGAATCGGCCCGGAAGGGCTGATGCCCGACGCGCAGACGATCTTCGCGCCGTCGCCCTTCCGCTGGCGCGCGAACTCCTCGACCTTGTCGGCGGTCTGTTCGATCCAGTTCTTCGATCTGCTCATAAGCTCATCCGAAATTCCAGCAACTTAATCACGCTTCGCCGCCCGAGGCAAGTCTCGCCGCCGCGCCGTTTCGGCCCCGCGCGCGCCGCCGCGGCAGGCTGTTGCTAAAGTCAACCGGGGAGATTATATTCGTCAACACGGTCATTTCGTTCAGCAAGATTAATCCCGCTCCCGTTCGGGGCGGTCGAACCATTTCAACCGCCGCGCCGCGGCCAATCCTGACCGCACAGTTATAACCAGTCGGGGCCGCGCGGCGCGAGCCGGCACTTCTGTTTTATGTTCAAGAGCATCAACCGGAACGTCAGCTTCCCACAATTAGAAGAAGAGATCATCCGCTTCTGGCGGGAGCACGAGATTTTCGCGGCCTCGGTCGGGAAGCCCGCGCCGCGGGGCGACTACGTCTTCTACGAGGGGCCGCCGACGGCCAACGGCCGGCCCGGCATCCACCACGTCAGCGCCCGCGCCTTCAAAGACCTCTTCCCGCGCTACAAGACGATGCGCGGCTTCCGCGTCGAGCGGCGCGGCGGCTGGGACACGCACGGCCTGCCCGTCGAGGTCGAGATCGAGAAGGAGATTGGCTCGACCGGCAAGCAGGACATCGAGAAGTTCGGCATCGCCGAGTTCAACCGGCTCTGCCGCGAGTCGGTCTTCCGCTACATACAGGACTGGAACCGGCTGACCGAGCGCATCGGCTTCTGGGTTGACCTCGACCGCGCCTACATCACCTACGAGAACGGCTACATCGAGACGTGCTGGTGGATCCTGAAATCCTTCTGGGAGCGCGGCCTGCTCTATCAGGATTACAAGACCACGATGCACTGCCCGCGCTGCAACACGAGCCTCGCCGACCACGAAGTCTCGCAGGGCATGAAGGAGGACGTGGACGACCCCTCGGTGTGGCCGAAGTTCCCGGCCCGCCGCGACGCGCTCGCGGGGGCCGGGCTGTTGACGCCGGGGGAGGCGGGGAGACGAGTCTCCTTCCTCGCGTGGACGACGACGCCGTGGACGCTCGGCGCCAACACCGCGCTCGCCGTGCGCGCCGACGCCGAGTACGGCCTCTTCGAAGCGCCCGCCGCGCACGGGCAGGAGGGGGAGACGGAGCTTTACATCCTCGCCGCCGCGCTGGCCCCGGACGTGTTCGGCGAGGGCAACTACAAACTGCTGCGCGCGTTCCCCGGCGAGGCGCTGGCCGGGCTGACCTACGAGCAAATCCTCTCGGGCCGCGCGCCCGAAAGCGAAGACCTCGCGCGGGCCTTCGCCGTCATCGCCGACGACTTCGTCTCCGTCGAAGACGGCACGGGCATCGTCCACATCGCCCCGGCCTACGGCGACCTCGAAGTCGGGCGCAGGCACGGGCTGCCGACCCTCTTCTCCGTCGACCGCACGGGCAAGGTGCACCCGGAGGTCAGAGCGCCGGACGCGCCCGAGGCCGCCGGGCCTTACGCGGGCCTCTTCTTCAAGGAGGCCGACAAGCTCATCTCGCGCGACCTCAGACGCCGCGGCCTGCTCTACCGCTCCGAGCGCGTCAAACACGCCTACCCCTTCTGCTGGCGCGACGACTCGCCGCTGCTCTTCTACGCCAAGACCAGTTGGTACATCAAAACCACCGCCGTCAAGGACAAGCTGCTGGAGAACAACTACCGCATCAACTGGCTGCCCGAGAACATCAAGACCGGCCGCTTCGGCAAGTGGCTGGAGAACAACATCGACTGGGCCATCTCGCGCGAGAGGTACTGGGGCGCGCCGCTGCCCGTCTGGGTCAGCGAGAACGGCGAGGAGAGCATCTGCGTCTCGGGCGTCGCCGAGCTCGAAGAGCTGACGGGCCGGCGGCTCGACACGCTCGACCTCCACCGCCCCTACATCGACGAGATCACCTTCGAGCGCGGCGGGCAGACCTACCGCCGCGTGCCCGACACCGTGGACGTTTGGTTCGAGTCGGGCGCGATGCCCTACGCGCAGTGGCACTATCCCTTCGAGAACGCCGGCCTGCTGCCGTCGCGCTTCCCGGCGGACTACATCTGCGAGGCGATGGATCAGACGCGCGGCTGGTTCTACAGCCTGCACGCGCTGGCCACGCTGCTGACGGCGCGGGCCGACGCCGAGCGCGGCGTCGCGGCCGGCGCGCTCGCCCACGTGTTTCCCGAGACCTCGGCCTTCAAGACCTGCATCGTGCTCGGCTTCATCAACGACGCGAAGGGCCAGAAGATGTCGAAGTCGAGGGGCAACGCGGTAGACCCGTGGAGCGTGCTCAACGAGCAGGGGGCCGACGCGCTGCGCTGGTACCTGTACACCTCCAGCCCGCCCGACGCGAACAAGAGCTTCAACCCCGCGCACGTCTCCGAGGTGGTCAAGGATTTCCTGCTCACGCTCTGGAACGTCTACGGCTTCTTCGTGCTCTACGCCAACCTCGACGAACCCGACCTGCGGACGCCGCTGCCCCACGCCGAGCGGCCGGAGATCGACCGCTGGCTGACGGCCAAGCTGCACCGCCTCGCCGAGTCGGTCACGCGCAGCCTCGACGAGTACGACGTGACCTCGGCCGCGCGCACCCTCAACGAGTTCGTCGTCCGCGACCTCTCGAACTGGTACGTGCGGCGCAACCGCCGGCGCTTCTGGAAGAGCGCCGACGACGCCGACAAGCGCGCCGCCTACCTCACGCTCTACGAGGCGCTGGTCACGGTCAGCAAGCTCGGCGCGCCGATGGTGCCCTTCGTCACCGAGGCGATATACCAGAACCTCGTGCGGGCCGTCGAGCCGGACGCGCCCGCCTCCGTCCACCTCGCCGAGTGGCCCGCGGCCGACCCCGCGCTGATTGACGAGGCGCTGCTGGCCGACATGGACTTGCTGCTGAAGATCATCGACCTCGGCCGCGCGGCGCGCGCCGGCGCGTCGGTCAAGGTGCGCCAGCCCCTGCCCGAGATTCTGGTGCGCGTCGGCACCGAGAGGGAGCAGGCCGCGCTCGGCAAGTTCGAGGAGTTGATCAAGGAAGAACTCAACGCCAAGCAGGTGACGCGGCTCGACTTCGACACGAACTTCGTCAGCTACTCGCTGCGGCCCAACCTGCCGGTCGTCGGCCGCGCTCTCGGCGGCAGGCTGCCGCAGTTCGTCAAAGCCCTGAAGGAGGTTGACCCGCGGCAGGTCGCCGTCAACGTCCGGCGCGGCGAGAAGACGCCCGTCCGCGTCGGCGACGAGACGATGGAGTTCGCGCCCGACGCCTTCCTCGTCGACGTGAAGAGTCCCGAAGGTTACGCGGCCGTCGAGGAGGGCAGCTACCTCGTCGCGCTCAACACGAACCTGACGCCGGAACTGATCGCGGAGGGGCAGGCGCGCGACGTGCTGCGCCACGTGCAGAACGCGCGCAAGAACGCCGGCATGGACGTGTCCGACCACATCGCGCTCGGCCTCGACGCCGACGCAGCGCTGCTCAAAGCCGTCCGCGACCACGAGGATTTCATCAAGGGCGAAGGCTTAATCTCAGCGCTCGAATACAACCGGCTCGCCGGGCCGGAGCACACGGAGGAGGTTGACATCGGCGGCGCGAAGCTGGCCATCACCATCCGGCGCGCCTGACGCGGCGCCCCGCCCTCGGCCCCAGTCCTGACCGACATGCCTGCCGGCTCAAACGTTCATCCCGCGAGGAACTCGGCACGCTTCGCCGAGTTCCTCGCGCGCCTCAACTACGAGAGCTACGCCGTCGCCGCCGGCCTGCGCGACGAAGCCAACCTGACGGCCGTTTTCAAATCCTACTCAGACCTCTTCGGCAAGCCGCAGGTGCTCGCGGAGCGCGCGGCCGTCGGCGCGGCCGGCTCCGCCGAGGAGCTTCGGCGGGCGCGCCTGCGGCTGGTCGAGCGGGCCAACCATTACCTGTCCGCCGGCACGCAGCGCTTGGCCGACGAGGTCGAGACGTGGAAGCTGCGTGCCGAGCTCGTCTTCGAGGGGCGCGGCGTCGCTTACCACATGGCGCAGCCGCTGCTCCGCAACCTGCCCGAGCGCGGGCGGAGGGCCGAACTGGCCGAAGCCTTCGCGCGACTCACGGCCTCGCTCCGGCCCCTGATGCTCGAACGCTGGGCGGCGACGTACGACCTCGTCGAAGACCTCTGCGGCCTGTCGTACGCGGACGCCTACGCCGGGTGGAAACAGTTGCCGGTCGGCCGGCTGGTGGCGCTGGCGAAAGCGTCTCTGCGGGCCACGGACGATCTTTACCGGCGTGAGTTGGATTATTACGCGCGGCGCTACGTCGGCGTCGGCGCGGGCGAGGTGGCGTGGTTCGATTTCCCGCGCATCCTGCGCGGCGACGAGTGGGACGAATACTTCCCGGCCGCGGGCATCCTGCCGGCGCTGCGCGCGACCGCCGCGGGTTTGCGGGTCGGGCTTGAGCGTCGGCAGAACATCCGGCTCGACCTTGAGCCTCGCCCGAACAAGTCGCCGCGCGCCTTCTGCGCGGGCGTGCGCGTGCCCGAAGAAGTTTACCTCGTGGCGAAGCCCTCGGGCGGCCACCGCGACTACGAAGAGGTGCTGCACGAGGCGGGCCACGCCTTCCACTTCGGCCTCACCGACCCGGCCCTGCCGTGGGAGCTGCGCTGCCTGCTCGACGACACCGTGGCGGAGACTTTCGCCTACCAGACGGCCGCCCTCCTGCGCTCGGCCGAATACCTCGACGCCCGCCTCGGGATGCCGGCCCGCGACGCCACGGCCTTCGCCGCCTACGCGAATTTTATCGAGCTGTACATGTTCCGCCGCTACTGCGCCAAGACGCTCTACGAGGCCGAGCTGCACCGCCGCCAAAAGCTCGAGCTTTCGTCAGACCTCTACGCGCTGCGGATGAAGGAGGCGGTCGGCGTGAGCGTGCCGGGCGACTTCGGGTTGGCCGAGATGGACGGCGGGCTGTATTCCTTCCAGTACCTTTCGGCGTGGTTCCTGCAAGCGAGTCTGAATAAACATCTGGTCGGCACGTACGGGGCCCGGTGGTTCGAGTCGGGCGGGGCGGGCGCGTTGCTGCGCGGCCTCTGGGGCCGCGGCGCGACGCACGACGCGGAATCGTTGCTCGCCGTCTGTGGCGAGCGCGCGCTCTCGGCCGGGCCGCTGCTGGCTTCGTTCGGCCTGCCGCCGGAGGCCCGCCCGGCCGGCCCGAGTTGAGCCTTCAGGGCCGGAGCGAACCCTCGCCCCGCCCGCTCTCGACCGCCGCCGGCGTCCGCAACTTCGTCTCGGCCGCCGCCGTCTTCAGCCTCGCCGCCACCTGCCCCTCGATCCACGAGTAAGTCAGGGCCAGCCCCTCCTCAAGCGAGACCTGCGGCTCCCAGCCGAGCACCTGCCGCAGCCGCGTGTTGTCGGAGGTGCGGCCGCGCACGCCCTGCGGCCCGGCCACGAACCGCTTGACGACGCGGACGCCGGCGATCTCGGCGATCATATCGGCCAGCTCGCTGATCGTCACCAGCCTCTCCTGACCTAAGTTGAGGGGCTCGTGGTAGTCCGAGCGCATCAGCTTGAAGATGCCGGCCACGCCGTCCTCGACGTAACAGAACGAGCGCGTCTGCCTGCCGTCGCCCCAAATCTCGATCTCGTGCTCGCCGGTCAGCTTGGCCTCGGCGACCTTGCGGCAGAGGGCGGCCGGCGCTTTCTCGCGCCCGCCGTCCCACGTGCCCTCGGGGCCGAAGATGTTGTGGAGGCGGACGACGCGCGTCTCGATGCCGCAGTCCTCCCGGTAGTGCGCGCAGAGGCGCTCGGTGACCAGCTTCTCCCAGCCGTAGGCGTCCTGCGGCCGGGCCGGGTAGGCGTGCTCCTCTCTGAGCGGCTCCACCTCGGCCGTCTCCTGCAAGTGCTCGGGGTAGACGCAGGCCGAGGAGGTGTAGAAGTAGCGGCCGACGCCGTTGGCCCGCGCGGCGTCGAGCGTGTGGATGTTGATGAGCGAGTTGTTGCGCAGAATCCGCGCGTGGTTCGAGGAGATGAAGCCCATGCCGCCCATGTCGGCGGCCAGCGCGTAAACCTCGTCCACGTCGCGGGTGGCCCGCAGGCAGTTCTCCCAGCGGCGCAGGTCGAGCAGCTCGAACTCGTCGGCGTCAACGTCGCTGTACTCGGGGCGCTTGAGGTCAACGCCCCTGACCCAGTAGCCCTGCCTTTTGAGGAAGGTGGTGAGGTGGTGACCGATGAACCCGCCCGCCCCCGTCACGGCAACTTTGATTTGTCGCGTCATAGGAATTTGACCCCGCGCGGTGGAGAGGTGGGTCGAGGCCGCCCCCCGGGGCCTCGCGCCGCCTGCTGCTCTGGTGGCCGCGGCGAAGGCGTGCTTGGCCGCGTTCGGCGGGCGATGTCTCGCCGCCTTTTTTGGATGGCCCGCTGAGGAGTTAACGACTTTTGCGCCGGCACATAATATCCACGAACGGGGCAAAGTCAATAAATTTCTGGGCCCGCCGCCGCCCCGAAAGAGACCGTTGACATTCGCGCGCAACGGGCGTATTGTGCAGCGCACATCCGCCTACTGACTGCCGCATCAAGGGGACAGAGCGTTCGAGAGTCGGGGGCCGTCGCCTCTTCTGGGCGAGGCGGCCGGCCGCTTCACCCGTCGGGATGAGGCTCACAACCAAGCCTGCCAGCGCGCTGCTCTTTATCACGTTATTACCAGTCGGAAGTCGTCTTAAGGTCGTCAATCGCCATTCTCCGGTCAGGTGAGCGAAGTGATCGCTCGCTGCCTCATTCGCGTCCCCCGCGGGGGACGCCAAATCCTTCTGTCACCTCTTCCAAGAAAGGAAAGCACCATGAAGGACATCACCATTGACTTTCGGCTCCACGCCGAGGTTAACGGCCAGACTTTCGATATGAACGGCGAGGGCGTTGGCAGCTTCGAAGCGGGCACGTGCAGCCTGCACCTCGAAGCCTCGCCGAAGTTCCCGGCCGGCTTCGACCCCGTCTCCTGCCCCGCGATCTGCTCGCACCCGACGAGCTCCTTCTTCTCGCGCCCGGTCGCCGAAGGTCAGGACTTGCGCGCGGTGTCGGCCGAGTCCTACAGGGTCGAGCCGGCGCGCCACGGCGTCATCTACGACGCCAGCGGCGCCAAGGTGCTCGACCTGCACGTGAGCGGCGAAGTCTACATGGAGGGCGGCCGTCTCGTCTCCGTCCACAGGATGTGGGGCACGAGCCACCTCCCGCCGCTCGAAAAGAACCTGACGCCCTACCGCGACTACCTCGTCCCGTCGGCCGGCGGCGAGGCGACGGGCATCGTCCGCTACAAGCTGCTGGCGAAGAGCGGCGAGGAGCTGGACGGGCTGACCATCGTGCCCTACAGGTGGGACACGGGCCTCTCGCTCCAGTCGCCGCTCGTCCGCGAGGTCGAAGACATCCGCGTCGAGTGGGACGGCGGCCGCCTCGTCTCCGCCTACTACACGACGGCCATCCGCCCGCTCTACACCAACGAGCAGTCGGCGCTGAACCTTGCGCTCCCCGTCGGGTTCGGGATGCCGGTGCGCGCGGCGTCCTAGCCGGGCCGTTCGCGCGCGGGGGGCCTCCGCGATTTCCAACGTTGACAGTCGGGGTTAAAGAAACTCGCCTCCCAACCGAGGATCGCGGCGGCCCCCCGCCCATACGCCATGACCTAGACACTCACAGTCCGTCAGAGACGGCGGCCGTGCCTCCCCCTCGGGCGGGGGCGCGACGGCGCGCCGGGGCAGTGCGCGCGGAGGCGTCATGCTCCAGTCTGTCCGCAAGCTGAAGTCGCTGCTTACCTTCAACGTCTGTTACCGCCTCGGCGTCAGCCGCCTCCCCTACCCGCCGCTCCTCGTCAATCTGGAGCCGACCAACCACTGCAACCTGCGTTGCCCGATGTGCCCCGTCTCGGTCAACTACCCGACGGTCGAGCGCGGCCTGATGGAGATGAGCCTCTTCGAGCGCATCGTCGGGGAGATCGCCCCGTTTCGGCCCGAGGTGGCGCTCAACCTCGGCGGCGAGAGCGCCCTCCACCCGGAGCTGGTGCGGATGGTGCGCGAGCTGAAGCGGGCGGGCATGTACGTCTTCCTCGACACGAACGCGACCCGGCTGACGCCCCGCATCAGCGAAGGTCTGCTCGACGCCGGCATCGACAAGCTCGTCTTCTGCCTCGACGGCGACACGCCCGAAACTTACGAGGCGATGCGCGCGCGCGGCCACTTCGCCGAGACGGTCGAGAACATCCGTCACTTCCTGCGGCTCAGGCGGGAGGGGAACCGGCGGACGACTTACACGGTCATCAAAAACATCCGGTACTACGACCCCGACTCCGAGGCGGCCTTCCCGAAGAGCTTCGCGCGGTTGTTCGACGACTGCCCGCCCGACGAGTACCGCTTCACGTGGGCCGACTACTGGCCCGGCTCGCACCGCCATCAGGTGCGCGAGCAGTACAAAGTCCAGCCCTTCTCCGACGACGACTACATCCCCTGCATCAACCTCTGGAAGAAGCTGCCCATCTCGTGGGACGGGATGGTCTACATCTGCTGCCTCGACCTGAACCGGACTTCGCCCGTCGGCAGCGTGCAGGAGATGGGCGTGCTCGGGGCGTGGAACGCCCCCGCGATGAAAGAGTTCCGCCGCCGCCACGCCGGGCGCGGGCAGGCGCGACTCCCGCTCTGCCGGAACTGCAACCAGATTCGCCGCCGCCCCGAGAACCCTCTGGCCGGGCTGCTCAACGCGGGCGGCGACCGCTTCACGCCGTGGGTGCGCGAGCAGAAGCCGGTCCAGATCAGTCCTGCCGCCGTCGCGACGGGCGTCCGGCGCGGCGCGGCGCGCGGGGAATCAAGTGGCGAGCAGTGAGCAAGTCGTGCGGTCGGGGCGCGGCGCCGGACTGGCGCCGCGCCGAAGCATCCACTACACGGGGATGCTTCGCTCGCCCGCGTCTTGGGCGAAGGTGGCGCGCGAGCTTCTGCTGGCGCTCATCGAGGACGGTCACCCGGTCAGCGCTACAGAGTTGGTCGAGGATCGTTGTCAACTCGACTTCCCCCTGCCCGCCCCGCTGGAGGGCGCGCTGGGGCCGCCGCGCCCGGGCGGCGTCACGTTCACCTTCTCCGACCCGGCCGACTACCCCGCGACGCTCGAAGGCCCGCCGCGGGTCGGCATGCTGGTCTACGAGGCCACGCGCTGGCCGCCCCACTGGGTGCGTCTGGCCGGGGAGCATCTGGAGCAGGTCGTGGTGCCGTCCTCCTTCTGCCGCGAGACGCTGGCCGCCTCCGGCTACCCGTCTGAAAACGTCCGGGTCGTGCCGCACGGCGTTGACCCGAAGGTCTACCACCCCGGCGACCGCCGCCCGCCGGGCAGCCTGCCGGAACTCAGGCTGCTCTTCGTCGGGACGCCCGCGCGGCGCAAGGGGCTTGACATCCTCCTCTCCGCGTTCGAGGCGGCCTTCTCGCCCGCCGACGAGGTGTCGCTGGTCATTAAAACTTTCGCCTACGCCGACGCCGAGTCGCGGCCCTACCTCGAACAGCGCTGGCAGGAACGCGCGCGGGCGCTCCGGCGGCGGGGCTTCCGCCTCGAAGTGCTCACGGGTTGTCTGTCCGAAGCGGGCATGGCCGATTTGTACCGCTCGGCCGACCTGATCTGCCTGCCGTCGCGCGGGGAAGGCTTCGCGCTCCCGCTGCTCGAAGCGATGGCCTGCGGGACGCCCGTGCTGACGACGGGGTGGTCTGGCCCGCTCGATTTCTGCGACGACGCCACGGGCGTCCTGATTGACGACTTCACCCCGATTCCGGGCGGCCCGATGCTGATCGACTTCGACCACCCGGAACGAGAGCGCGCCATGATGGTCGAGCCCTCCGTCGGCGCCGTGGCGCGCGCCTTGAGCCGCGCCGCGCACGGGCGCGCGGGGCTGGCCGTGTGGGGCGAGAACGCGGGCCGTCGCGCGCGGCAGTGGACGTGGGCGGCCGCCGCGCGGACGCTCGTCGAGGGTCTGGAGCGGGCCGGGCTTTGAAGAGGCCCGGCCCGCCTGCGGGGCAATAAAATATGGCATGGCACACAGAGTATCTGCGGGAAGAGACGCGCGCGCTGGCGCAGCTTGAGGCGGAGTACCCTTACCTGACGGCCGTCCTGAGCGCGCGGCCGGAAGACGCCGGGCGCGTGCGCGAGCGCCTCGGCAATTACCGGCAGGCGCGGCGGGCCGAGGGGCTGCGGCCGCTGGTCGTCGAGAACCTGCCTTACCACGTCGTGCTCGACCCCTCGAACGTCTGCAACCTCGCGTGCCCCCTCTGCGTGCAGGCGACCGACCCGCAGGGGCGCGCGCGCCGCATGATCGACATCGAGGACTACGCGCGGCTCCTCGACCAGTTGTCCGGCTGCGTCATCCGCCTCGACCTCTTCAACTGGGGCGAGCCGCTGCTCCACCCGCACTTCGCAGACCTCGTGGCGATGGCCTCGGCCCGCTCCATCTACACGCGCACCTCCAGCCACTTCAGCCACAAGCAGGGCGTGAAGGCCGAGCGGCTGGTCGAGTCGGGGCTGCGCTACATCGTGGCCTCGGTCGACGGGGCCACCGCCGCGACCTTCGAGCGCTACCGCGTCAACGGCAACCTCTCGCACGTGCTGCGCAACCTCGAAGAGCTGGTCTCGGCGCGGGCGCGCGCCGGCTCCATGTTCCCGCTCGTCGAGTGGCAGTACCTCGTGATGGAGCACAACGCGGACGAGATCGCCGGGGCGCGCGAACTGGCGAAGCAGCTCGGCGTGGACGTTTTCCGCTACGGTGGCGCGCGCGGGCGCATGTCCACGAAGATTCTGACCGACTCGCCGACCAACGTCAGGCAGTCGCGGGGGCTGCTGCTCGACGCGTCGCACCCCTTAAGCGAGTACGACGAGCGCGGCGAGAAGCGGCGCGCGGAGGAGCGGAGCCGCTGCCACTGGCTCTGGGGCAAGGTCGCGCTGCACCCGGACGGCGGCGTCTCGCCGTGCTGGAGCAACTGGTTTCAGGAGAACGACTACGGCAGTTGGCGCGGCGGCGACCTGCGCGCCGTCTGGAACGGCCCCGCTTACCGGCAGGCCCGGCACACGGCCTGCCACGGCGGGCGCGCGTCCGGCGAGGGCGCACTGGTCTGCGACACCTGCGCCTTCAACCGCAGCTTCGTCCCGACGCCGGACGGCGACCGCGAGCCGCTGCCCGATCTCGAACACCTTTCGAGGGTCGCCGGCCTGCTGAGCGAGGCCGGCCTGCCCCCGTGCGCCGAGGTCGTCCGCGCCCTCACGGACGAGGCCGCGCGCGCCGCCTGACACTAAAACCGCCGGAGCGACGGAGGTGACCGATGGCGACTGACTTTGCCCCGCTGAAGAACTTCCTGCTCGAACTCGGGATGCAGGAGGTGCGCCACCCCAGCGAGAGCAGCTTCTATCAACACTCGCTCGGGGTGTCGAAGTATTTCGAGAGGCTGGGCAGCCCGGAGTACATGGTGAGGGCGGGCCTGTTCCATTCCATCTACGGGGCGCAGGGCTTCGAGGACTTCGCGCTGCCCATCAGCCGGCGCGCCGAGATCGCCGGCCTCATCGGCGCGGACGCGGAGCAGGTCGTCTACCTCTACTGCGCCGCGTCGGACGAGTCGCTTCAGGACAGCTTCGAGGGCGACGCAACCCCGCGGCTGTGGGATCGCTTCCTGAAATGCCCGCTCCCCGTCACCGAGGAGGAGTTCACCGGCCTGCTCTGGCTGACGCTGATCGACGTGCTGGAGCAGGACGCCCGCTGGGTGCGCAAAGACCCGGCCAACGTCGGCGCCATCTGGGCGCCCTTCCTGCGTAAGGTCAGCGAGCGGCTCGGCCCGGCGGCCGTCGCCGAGTGGGATCGCGTCTACGGCCGTCTACAGGTCGCGCGGCAGTTCGGTTAACACGAGGCGCACGGAGCCCCGGTTGGAGACGTTCCGAAAGGTCGGAGGGGCACGACTCCCAAGTCCGCCGGGAGGGATACAACTCCGACCTTGTCAGCCGAGGTTGCGGGTCGCGCAAGTACCTTCAGACACTTCTTTCCGCCCCGGCTCTCCGTCGTCGGAGGCCCTCGCGCCGGCGCGGACGGGGCGGAGCGATGTCCACCAACGAAAGCCTCGCGGGCAGGTTGGCCAACCTCTCACGCGCCCGGCGCGCGCTGCTCGAAAGGCGGCTGAAGGGCCGCGCCGCCGCCCCCGTAAATCAAAGCCGCGACTGGTCGCCGATGGTCGAGATGCAGCCGGGCGGCTCGGGGAAGAAGTTCTTCGGCGTCCACCCGCTCAGCGGCTCGGTCGCGTCCTACATCGATCTGGCCCGCATGATCGGCGAAGACCAGACCTTCTACGCCCTTCAGGCGCGCGGCCTCGACACGGACGACGAGCCCTTCACCCGCCTCGAAGAGATGGCCGCCTGCTACGTCGCGGCCGTGCGCGCCGTGCAGCCCGAGGGGCCGTACCTGCTCACCGGCTTCAGCCTCGGCGGCCACATCGCCTACGAGATGGCGCAGCAGCTCTGCGCCGGGGGCTCGCGCGTGGGGCTGCTGGCGCTCATAGACACTTCCTGCGACGGCCTCAAGCCGCCGTGGGAGGGCGACTTCGACGGCGCGCTCTACTGGCACTGGCGCCTGCGCAAAGAGGTGTCGCTCTCGGTGAGCCACATGCGGGGCCTCGACCCCGAGCGGCTGCTCGACTACGTCGTCGAGCAGTTGAAGACGGCCGAGCGCCAGCCGGCGCACATGAGCCTGCCGCACGCCGACCTCTGCCGGATGGCGCGGGTGGAGCAGTCCAACCAGCAGGCGCTCTTTGGCTACGAGCATAAGCCGTACCCGGGGGCGATCACGCTCCTGCGCACGGGGCACGGCACCTACCCGTCCGCGCCGCCCGACCTCGGCTGGGGGCCGCTCGCCGGCGGCGGCGTCGAGGCGCACATGATCCCCGGCGCTCACCGCACGATTCTCCAAAGCCCTTACATCGAGGTCGTCGGCCGGGTGTTGAGGGATTGCATCGCCCGCGCGGCCTGAGTCGCCCCCGCGCGGCCCCTGACGCGCAGAAAAATCGCGGAGGCGTGTATGTCGAATCGCGCGGTCGTCCTCGTCTTCTCCCATAAACCCCGGCTCGAATGGTACGAGGAGATTTCTTTCCGACAGTGTCTTCGGGTTTTAAACCGCCACCCCTTACGTCTGGTCTGCCCCGAAGGGTTGGACGTTAGCGCTTACCGCGCGATGGCGCCCGCGTTAGCAGTAGATTTCATCCCGCCCGAATGGATGTCGAGCTACAGAGCCTATAACCGATTGAAGATTTTACCGTTCCTGTACCGGCGTTACGCCCGGTTCGAATACATCCTCACCTACGAACTCGACGCCTTCGTCTTTCGTGACGAACTGTCGGAGTGGTGCTCGAAAGGCTGGGACTACGTCGGGGCGCCGTGGTTCGAAGGTTGGCAGCACGCGGCGCGCGACGCGAGGCCGATCGGGGTAGGTAACTCCGGCTTCTCTTTGCGCCGCACGCGGGCGGTCTTACAAATCTCCGGGAGCTGGCGCTACCAGCAGCCGGCGACAGATGTCTTGAGGGCTTGGAGGCGGGGCGAGTACGACACCAAGAGACTTATCGGGGCGCTGACGTACCGAAACAATTTTTTCGCCCCGTTCAACGACAGGGCAAATTATTATAACGAAGACGTTTTCTGGGGGCGCGTGGTGGCCGAGCGTTTCCCGAGTTTCCGCGTCGCCCCTTACGAGGTCGCGCGTCAGTTCTCATTCGAGGTCAACCCCGGCAGGCTCTTCCGCGAGTGCGGTCACTCACTACCTTTCGGGTGTCATAAGTGGATGGAGTTCGAGCCGGAGTTCTGGTACGAGCACATCAGGCCGCTCGGTTACGTGATACCCGCGCGAGTTAAGTGAACCTGTACTCCTCGACCCGCCAACTGGCCGAGCGCGTGTTCATGTCGCCGCGGACGACGCGCTTGCCGCGGTAGCTCCAGCGCGGCTCAAGCAGGGGCTTGAGGGCGCCGACCTTGTTGAGGTCGGTGCGGCGGAGAAAATTCCTCACGCCGTCGGGCTCCCACCCGAACCGGCGGCGCATCCGCTCCAAGACGACCTTCCCCTCGACTGTGTACTGCTCCATCGAGCGCGTCTTCTGGTTGACCTGCGCGCGGAAGCCGGCGAGGGGCGAGACGGTGGCGTAGAGTTCCGCGTGGGAGAAGAACTTGGCCCAGAGGTCGAAGTCGAAGGCGTAGAAGAACTCGGGCGAGATGTAGCTGCCGGCCTCCTCCCACAACTCGCGCCGCCAGAAGGTGGACTCCTGTTGAATCCACTCGATGGCCAGACTGCGGTCGAGCGGCGGCAGGTAGCACCCGTCGAGGAAAGCCTCGCGCGAAAAGCCCGACACCGTCACGAACCCCATACAGAAGCCGTGCCAGTCCCAGAGGCCGGGGTTGAGCGTCGTCAGCCACTTGATCTGGGGGAAGGCCGCGAAGATGCCGGCCGCGGTCCGAAAGGCCCACGGGCAGTACATGTCGTCGCTGTTTATCCACGCCATGATCTCGCCGGTGGCGTGCGCGAAGCCTTTGTTGAGCGCGTCGCAGTGGCCCTCGTCCGGCTCGCTCGACCAGAACTTGAGGCGTGGCTCGTACTTCTTGATGATCTCGACGCTGCCGTCGGTCGAGCCGCCGTCAACCACGATGTATTCGAGGTTCGGGTAGTCCTGCGACAGCACGCTCCGCATGCTGGCCTCAAGGAAATCGGCCTGATTGAGCGAAGGGGTGACGATGGAGATTTTGGGCGTTGGCGGAAGCATGGCTCGCTGAGACGGAACGGGCCGGCCCTTCGCGCGGCGTGACAGGTTGTTGCTAAAAATCCACGGCCGGGATTATATTCATTAACACGGTCAGTTTCGTTCAGCAAGACTAATCCGATCCCGCTCGCGCGCCGCGGCGTTTGAGACGGCTCAACGGCCGCCGAGCCGCGGCCACTCCTGACCGCACAGTCGTCAGCAGAAGGCGGGCCCCGGTTCCGCGTGGCGGCGGGGCGGCCGAAGGGACTCCGCACGGGGGAGACGAAGCGCATGAAAGTCGCAGGCGAAAGGCATCCGCGGGGGTTGATTTACGCGCCCACCGCGGGCCGCGAACAGTTCAACTGAACGGGCCGCGCGGCGGCCCCGGCGGGGTTCGCGCAAGGCCCACATCAACGCAGGCCCGGAGCCGGCCCGCCCGCCTTCGTCTGACCGCCCGACGAGGCGCTCGCTCTCTCCGGCCCGAAGAAAGCGAGTCACTCGTCGCCATGAAAAGACCGCGCCTGACACCGGCCGCGCTCTGCGGCATCATCCTCGCCCTCAACATCCAAGCGCCCGCGCAGCAGACCTCACGGCCGGGCGGCGCGGCCGCGACTCAGGCAGCCACGGCGTCGCCGCCGACTCCCGCGCAGACGGCCGAGGCGGAGAAGAACCCGCCCGTGCGCTGGTCGGAGCTGCTCGGCCACGACAACCGCATCAAGCTCTACGGCTTCCTCCGCCTCGACTTCGACAGCCAGCACCCGAACAACACCCAGATTCCGTTCTTCATCACCACGCCCGACGCGCGCGCCGGCGGGACGGCCAACGGCGACTACTCCATCCACCCGCGCCTCACGCGCTTCGGCGACCGCAGGCCGCAACCGCAAGTCGCCTACGCGCAGCGCGTCGGCGAAGGCTTCCTGCCCGGCGTCAACAACCGCGTCAACATCTTCCTCCAATACAACTTCTGAAAACAGCGAGCACGCCGATGACGAACAGTTCGAGAAACAGACTGCTGCTGCTCGCGTCCGTGGCGCTCCTCGCCCTCGGCCCGAGTTGCGCGGGCGGGGGCGCGCCCGCCGACCGGCCCACGCTGCGCCTGAGCATGATCCCGACGACCGACCCCGGCAAGATGCTGCGCGAGAGCCAGCCGCTCGTCGAGTACCTCGAAAGGGAGACGGGCGCGAAGGTCGAGCTGACCATCCCGACCAACTACGCCGCGGTGGTCGAGGCCGTCGGCAGCGACCGCGTTGACATCGCGCACTTCGGCGGCTTCACCTACGTGCAGGCGTCGGGCCGCTTCGGCGTCCGCCCCCTCGTCCAGCGCGACCGCGACCAGAGCTTCCACAGCGTCTTCCTCACGCAGCCCGACTCGCCCGTCAACAGCCTCGCCGACCTCAAGGGCCGCACCTTCGCCTTCGGCGACGTGAACTCCACCTCCGGCCACCTGATGCCGGAATACTTCATGCGCCAGTCGGGCGTGGACGCGGAGGTCATCACGAAGGCGGTTTACACGGGCGGGCACGACGCCACGGCGCTCGCCGTCGCCAACCGGAAGGTGGACGCCGGCGCGATGGACGAGCTGGTCTTCGAGCGCATGACGAAGGAGGGGAAGCTCGCGGCCGACAGCGTCCGCGTCTTCTACACCACGCCGCCTTACTTCGATTACCTGTGGGCCGCGCGCAAAGGTCTCGACCCGAAGCTGGCCGAAGCCTTCGCCGGCGCGCTGCTGAAACTCGACGCGGCCGACGCCGGCGGCAAGCGCGTGCTCGACATCCTGAGCGCGACGAAGTACGTGCGGGCCGCGGACTCCGACTACGAGAAGCTGCGACAGGCGGCGAGGGACGCGGGGCTTCTGAAGTGACTCCGGGGGCGGCCGGCGGCGATGGTCTACCAGCTCGAACAGATCACCAAAGAGTACCGCTCGCGCGAGGGCGTCACGCGCGCCCTCGACCGTCTCTCGCTGTCGGTCGCGAAAGGCGAGCGCCTCGCGCTCATCGGCCGGTCGGGCGCGGGCAAGACGACGCTCTTCCGCCTGCTCAACGCGACGCTGCGCCCGACGGGCGGGCGCATCCGCTTCGACGGGCGCGACGTGACGGAGATGCCGGCGCGCGAGCTGCGCGCGATGCGGCGGCGCGTCGGCACCGTCTACCAGCAGCACCACCTCGTGCCCTCGCTCTCGGCGCTCGACAACGCGCTCTGCGGGCGGCTCGGCCGCTGGTCTCTGTGGCAGACGGCGCGCAGCGTCGTGAGGCCGCGCAGGAGCGACGTTGAAGAGGCCGAGCACGTCCTCGAACTCGTGGGGCTGAAGGAGAAGCTGCGCGAGCGGGCCGACGCGCTCTCCGGCGGGCAGCAGCAGAGGCTCGCCGTCGCGCGCGTGCTGATGCAGCGGCCCGACGTGATTCTGGCCGACGAGCCGGTCGCCTCGCTCGACCCCGGACTGGCCGACTCGGTGATGAGTCTGCTGCAACGCGTCGCCGACGACGGCGGGCGCACGCTCGTCGTCGCGCTCCACAACGTCGAGCTGGCGCTCGGCTACTTCCCGCGCGTCGTGGCCCTGCGCGCCGGGGCCGTCGCCTTCGACGCGAGGGCCGACGGCCTGAGCCGCGGCGCGCTCGACGAGTTCTACCTCGAAGACCGCGCGGCCGCGGAGGGCCGGGGTGAAAAGGCATGGCGG
>DATMVI010000519.1:0-4576 GCA_035563275.1 Pyrinomonadaceae bacterium | reverse complement strand
GGCCGGGCCGCCGCCGGCCTCTTCGGAGCGCGCCGGGGCGCCCGCGTCCGGCTCGTCGGCCGGCCCGGCCTTCTCCAGCACCTCGCGCACCAGCGCGCGCACGCGGTCGCGCGTCTCCCTGTCGCTCATAAGAAAAAAGGTGTCGGACGCCGGATGTCGGGTGCCGACAAAGGCCGAACGCCGACGGCCGGCATCTACCATCCGGCATCCGACATCTGTTAGTGTTGACCTTGCGTGAAAGCTCTCTTAGTATGTCGCACCACGGCGGCGGGCGCAAACCGTCGGCCGCCGCGCCCGCGCCGGTCAAACCCTTTTCAGAGCAGGAGGCCGCCCTTGTCTTCGTCCGCCGCCGCCCCTTCGGAGTTCAGCAACCCGAACCTTGAGCCGCTCATCTCCTCCGAGCAGATACAGACGCGCGTCGCCGAGATGGGCGCGCAGGTCGCGCGCGACTACCGCGACACCACGCCGCTTTTGATCTGCGTCCTCAAGGGCGCGCTCCTCTTCGCGGGCGACCTGATGAGGGCCACCGACCTGCGGCTCGGGCTGGAGTTCATGGCCATTTCGAGCTACGGCGCGAGCACGCGCTCGTCGGGCGAGGTGAAGATCGTCAAAGACTTGGACGTGCCGGTCGAGGGGCGCGACATCCTCGTCGTCGAGGACATCGTGGACACGGGCATCACGCTCTCCTACCTGCTCGCCAACCTGCGCTCGCGCGGCGCGCGCAGCGTCAAGCTGGCCGCCCTCCTCGACAAGTGGGAGCGGCGCGAGCGCGAGGTCACCATCGACTACCTCGGCTTTAAAATCCCCGACGCCTTCGTCGTCGGCTACGGGCTGGACTTCGCCGAACGCTACCGCAACCTGCCCTTCATCGCGGTGCTGAAAGACCCGAGCAAGTAGACGGTAGCAGTAGTCGGTAGTCGGTAGGCGCTACGCGCTTCGACCGCTGACGCCGGCACGCGAACGGTACGACACCGAAGGTCTTCCCACTGACTACTGACTACTGACTACTGACTACTGCCTTTCAAGGAGCTTCGTCATGAGGAAATTTTTCGCCCTGCTCGCCCTCCTCGCCGTGCTGCCCGCGCAGGCGGCGGCGCACGGCCACGGCCACCGGAGTTTGCAGGACAACCTCGCCCGCGTCGAGATCAAGACGCACAAGGTCGCCGGCAACGTCTACATGCTCGAAGGCGCGGGCGGCAACATCGGCGTCGTCGCCGGGCCGGACGGCCTGCTCATCGTGGACGACCAGTTCGCGCCGCTCGCCGAGAAGATTCGCGCGGCGCTGCGCCAGCTCAACCCCGGCCGCCTCAGGTTCGTCCTCAACACGCACTGGCACGGCGACCACACCGGCTCGAACGCGGCCTTCAGCAGCGAGGCCGCGCTCGTCGCCCACGTCAACGTGCGCAAGCGCCTCGCCGCGGGCTTCAAGTCGCCGCAGTACACGGTCGAGCCCGCGCCCGCCGCGGCCCTGCCCGTCATCACCTTCGACACGGCCGTCTACTTCCACTTCAACGGCGAGGAGATTCGCGCCATCCACTTCCCCACCGGCCACACCGACGGCGACAGCGTCATCTTCTTCACCGGCTCGAACGTCATCCACATGGGCGACCACTTCTTCGCCGGCCGCTTCCCCTTCGTCGACCTCTCAAGCGGCGGCAACGTCGAGGGGCTGCTCAAGAACGTCGGCGAGGTCATCGCGCAGGCCCCGGCCGGCGTGAAGATCATCCCCGGCCACGGCCCCGTCTCGACCGTCGAAGACCTCCGCACCTACCACGCCGCGCTGCGCGAGACCTCAGACCTCGTCCGCCAGCGGATGCAGCAGGGCAGGACGCTCGAACAGATTAAGGCCGAGGGGCTGCCCGAGAAGTGGAGGGAGTGGGGCACGGGCTTCATCAAGACCGAGCAGTGGATCGAGACCGTCTACCGCAGCTACAGCCAGAGCGGCGGCGCGAAGACGGGCGCGGCCCCGCGCCTCTTCGAGCGGGGCTTCCCCTTCGACGGGCGCTCGACGCTGCCCTTCCTCGCCGGGTAGGTCTTTAAAAGCGGGCGCCCGTCCGTCCGGGCGGGCGTCTCAACCGAGGCCGAAGGCAAGCTGCGAAGGGCGAAAAGAGGGACGCGGGCGGCGTGGCCCGCGTCCCTCTTTTCGCCCTTCGATTTTTGCCTCCTGCCTTTTGCCCCTCGCGCGCCCGGGCGGCCGGGCCCCCGCTCATTTGATCTGTTCGAGGAAGCTTTCGCCGGCGGCGAGGCGGAGGCCGAAGTTGTCGGCGACGGTCTGGCCGATGTCGGCGAGCGAGGCACGGTCGCCGAGGTGGACGCCGCGGCGCGCGCGCTTGCCGTAGGCGAGCAGGGGCGCGTACTCGCGCGTGTGGTCGGTGCCGCGGTAGGTCGGGTCGTTGCCGTGGTCGGCCGTGATGACGAGCAGGTCTGTCTCGCCGAGCGCCGCCTCGATCTCCGGCAGCCGCGCGTCGAAGTGTTCGAGAGCGCGCGCGTAGCCCTCCACGTCGCGGCGGTGGCCGTAGAGCATGTCGAAGTCCACGAGGTTCGAGAAGATGAGGCCGCGCGAGTCCTCTCCGAGCGCGCGGATGGTCTGGTCGATGGACTGGTCGTTGTTCTTGCCGGGCAGTTCGCGCGTGACGCCGACGGCGTCGTAGATCGAGGAGATTTTGCCGACGGCGACCACGTCGAGGCCGGCGGACGCGAGCGTCGGCAGGAGGTTCTCGGCGGGCGGCGGGACGGCGTAGTCGTGCCGGTTCTCGGTGCGCTTAAACGCCCCCGGCTCGCCGACGAAGGGGCGCGCGATGACGCGGCCGACCTCGTGCTCCCCCCTCAGAAGGCGGCGCGCCGCCTCGCAGATTTCGTAGAGGCGCGGGACGGGGATGACCCCCTCGTGCGCGGCGATCTGGAAGACCGAGTCGGCCGAGGTGTAGACGATGGGCTTGCCCGTGCGGACGTGCTCCTCGCCCAGCTCCTTGATGATCTCCGTGCCGGAGGCCGCGTAGTTGCCGAGCACGCCGGGCACGCGCGCCTCCGCGACGAAGCGCTCGATGACGTCCGAGGGGAAGCCTCGCGGGTAGGTCGGGAAGGCCTGCTCCAGCACGATGCCGGCGATCTCCCAGTGGCCCGTCGTCGTGTCCTTGCCGTTCGAGCGCAGGGCGCAGCGCCCGAACGCGCCCCGCGGCTCCGCGACCGGCAGCACGCCCGCCAGCCGGCGGATGTTGCCCAAGCCCCAGCCCCGCAGGTTGGGCAGACGCACCTCGCGCGACTCGCAGATGTGGCCGAGCGTGTCGGCCCCCGCGTCGCCCCACGCCGCCGCGTCCGGCATCTCACCCATCCCCAAGCTGTCGAGGACGATCAAAACGACGCGCCCGAAGGCGCGGCCTCCCTGCCTCATCGGTTCATCAACCCTTCCGCTCATGTTTTATCCGCCAAAGCCCCTTCGACGACGCCACGCATCATAGCACCCCCGGCGGCGCGCGCGCCGGTCGGCCCGCCCCCGCGGCTTAACTGCGCGGCGCTTGGTAGCCCTCCCTCGCGCGCACCTGCGCGTCCCTGACGCCGCGCACCTGCACGCGGATGGCGCGGAAGGTGCCGTCGCGGGCCGCGTTCGTCGAGTAGTAGCCGAGGCTGTACTGCGTGCCGATCTCGTCGGCCACCTGACGGAAGGCGCGGCGGGCGTCGCGCAGGTCGGAGGCCGGGAAGGTCTTGCCGCCCGACTCGCGGGCGAGCTGTTCCATCTCGCGGCGCGCCACGCGGTAGAGCGTGCGGCTGATGTCCATCCGCTCGAACTGCCCCATGCGGCAGAAGTTGTCGAAGTCGGCGGCCTCGGCCCGCGGGGCGGCGACGCGGCGGTAGCGCTGGAGCTGCGCGCGCGACAGCCGCAGCGCCCCGTCGTCCTCGCAGTCCTGCATCAGCCGCTCCTCGACGTACTCCTCGGTGTTGACCTGCACGAAGTACGCGACGAGGCCGGCGCGCTTGAGCTGCGCGCGCGCCTCCTCGAAGTCCGACTCGCTGGTGGAGTCCACCCCGTCGGTCAGCGCGACGAGGGCGCGGCGGCCGCGCAGCTCGTCGCGCGGCGCGTCGCGGAAGACCTCCTGCGCCACGCGCTCCAGCCCGTCGTAGAAGGGCGTCCCGTTCGACGCGCCGATGCCCTCGATGGCCGCCTCCAGTTCGGCGCGGTCGTCCGTCAGGGGCGACTTCACCTCGACGGTGGCGAGCCGCGTGTCGCCCTCCTCCTTCGTGTTGAAGCCGACGACGGCGACGCGGTCGCCGGGCCGCAAGGCTTCGACGAAGGCGCGCGCGGCGCGGCGGATGAGGCCGAGCTCGGCCCGCGTCGAGCCGGAGGTGTCGAGGAAGAGGGCGACCTCGAAGGGCGCCTCGGTGGTCGCGAAGTTGGCGATCTTCTGCGGGCGGCCGTCCTCGAAGACGAGGAAGTTGTCGGCCTTCAGCCCGGCGAGGGGCCGGCCCGCGCGGTCGGTGACGACGGCCGGGACGGAGACCAGTTGCGTCTCGACTCGCACCACGTCGTCCTCGTCAACCTCCTGCGCGCCGGCGGCGGGCGCGGGGCGAGTCGCCGGGG
>DATMVI010000518.1:0-3992 GCA_035563275.1 Pyrinomonadaceae bacterium | reverse complement strand
CGGGGCGCGGCTGCCGCGCGCGCTCGTCGAGGAGTACGAGAACGAAATCCTCGGCCCCGCGCGCGAGCGCGCCGAGCGGCTGTGCGACGAGGCTTTCGCGCGCTCGCGCCTCTACGCCGACCTCGAAATGCTGCCCTCGGCCCGCAAGCAGATGTTCGACGACGTGGTGCGTCAGTTCGACGGCGAGGTCAGGGCCGAGCTGCTCAACCTTCTGAAGATAGACGGGCCGGGCGGCTTTCACCTGCGGCGCGCGCTCGGCCACGCCGCCGGGTGGCTGAACGAGCTGGCCGGCCGCTACCGCGAAGAGGGCTGGCCGGAGCAGGCCGTCTACCTCTACCGCGAGGCGCTCGCTCTGGCCGCGCCCGGCACGGATGCGCCCGCGGAGGCCGAAGCCGCTCTGCGCGAGCTGGACGCGGGCGCGGAACCCGACGCGCGCACCGAGGAGACTTTCGCGGCCGGCATCGCGCGGGCTTTGTCGCCGCGCCGGCCGTCCCCGAAACTCTTCGCGGACGGCGCGGCCCCGGCGAGGAAGGACGAGACCTTCAGGGGTTGCCTGATGCAGATCGCCTTCTACGTCCTCGTGGTCGCCGCCTGCTTCGGCCTCAACGAGTGCGGCGTCATCAACACGAGGCGTTCGACCCCGCCGCCGGGCCTGTCGAACTACAACTTCCGCGTCCCCGTCCCGCAGTTCACGCCCGTCCCGTTCCCGAGCCTCGCGCCTTACTCTTCCGTGCCGACGTTGACGGCCGCCGAACTGCGGCAGAGGATGCGGCGCGGGCAGGTCTTGGTCGTGGACGCGCGCGGCCGAGACGAGTACGAGGCGGGCCACATCGCGGGCGCGCTCTCCGTCCCGCACGACGAGGCCGAAGGGCAGGCCCCCGCCTTGCTGCGACGCGGCCGGCAGGTCGTCTGTTACGGCTCGGCCGCGCGCCCGTGGTCGGCGCAGATCGTCGCGCTCGCGCTGCGCATCGAGGGGCTGAAGAGCGTGGCCGTGCTCGAAGGCGGCTTCGAGGCGTGGGTCGCGGAGGGGCTGCCCACCGAGGCGGAAACGCCCGCCCCGCCGGCGACGGTCGAGCGCGCCGCGCCGCCGGCAGGCGCTTCGCCGCCGCCCACAGCGCGCAAGCCTTGAGGGGGCTTGCGCGTCGCGGCGAAACGGGCGATATTCGCCGCCCGCGGGGGATGAAGTTGCGGGGCGCGAGGTCGCGCACCCGCGGCCCCCGCTTGAAGTCTCGGCGGAGAGAAGTTGTCTTTAGCTCGTCACGCGCGACCGGATGCTTATGGAACTCCCGCAGACGCTCGACGTGCCGCTCACGTCGCTGACCGAAATCGCCGTCGAGTGGTGGCGGCTCGACCGCTGGGCCAACGGCCCGCAGGCGGGGGGCGCGGCCGCGCACGCGCGCCACGTCGCGCGCCGGCTGGCGAAGTTCCTCGACGAGCGCGGCCTCTCCGTCCTCGACCTCACCGGCCGCCCGCACGACCCCGGCCTCGCCGCCGAAGTGCTCGACGTGATCCACGACCCGGCCCTCGCCGAAGGCCCCGGCGTCGTCGAAGAGACCGTCTCGCCCGTCGTCCTCTGGCGCGGCCGCGTTGTCCGCCACGGGCAGATAGTTGTCAGGAGGAAGTAGACGGTAGACTGTAGCGCGCCGGGTTGCCGTCGTCGAAGCCGGCGCGCGAACGTTTCGATACCGAAGGTCTTCCCTACTGACTACTGACTACTGACTACTGTCTACTCGAATTTTTATGAACCAGCACATCGACTTCGGCATCGACCTCGGGACGACGAACTCGTGTCTCGCGCAGGCGGCGGGGGCCGACGCGCGCGTCATCCAGAACAACGACCAGATGAACGTGACGCCTTCGGTCGTGCGCGTGCTGCGCTCGGGGAGCCTGATGGTGGGGCGGCGCGCGTATAACGCCATCGCCGAAGACCCCGAGAACGTGGCCCTCGAATTCAAGCGCGTGATGGGGCAGCGGTACGCGAAGAGCTTCCCGGCGTCGGGGCGCTCGATGACGCCGGAGGAGCTTTCGGCCGAGGTCTTGAAGTCGCTCCTCGCCGACGCGCGGCGGCGCGCCGGTGAAGACGTGCGCGCCGCCGTCGTCACCGTGCCGGCCGCCTTCGGCGCTTTGCAGTGCGAGGCGACGGCGCGCGCGGCCGCGCTCGCGGGGCTCGAAGAGTGCCCGCTCTTGCAGGAGCCTCTGGCGGCGGCCCTCGCCTACGGGGCCGGGCCGGGCGCGCGCGACCAGCGGTGGCTCGTCTTCGACCTCGGCGGGGGCACGCTCGACGTGGCCGTCGTCTCGACGCGCGACGGCCGCCTCCACGTCCTCGAACACCGCGGCGACAACCACCTCGGCGGCAAGGACGTTGACCGCGCCGTCGTCGAGAACATCTTCCTGCCCTTCCTCGCCGAGCGGTTCGCGCTGCCGCGGGCCGACGACGCGCCGCGCGAGCGCAACCGCCTCGCGCGCCGCCTGACCTTCATCGCCGAGTACGCGAAGATCGAGCTGACGAGTGTTGACGAAACAATCGTCAGCCTGCTCGATCTGGGCGAGGACACTGAAGGGCGGCCCGTCGAGGCCGAGTTGACCCTGACGCGCGCGCGGCTCGAACGCGAACTCGAACCGCTCGTCGCCCGCTGCCTGCGTCTGACCGGCGAGGCTTTGGCGGGGGCGCGCGTCGGCGCGGACGCCCTCGACCGCGTCCTGCTCGTCGGCGGCCCCACGCAGACGCCCTACGTCAGGGAGGCGCTTCGGTCGCGCCTCGGCGCGCGCATCGACGCCTCGCTCGACCCGATGACGGTCGTCGCGCGCGGCGCGGCCCTCTACGCTTCGACCGTCGAGCGCCGGTCGTCGCCGAAGACTTCCCCGGCCGCGCCGGCCGAGAGCCTTTCGGTGCGGCTCGCCTTCGAGCCGGTGACGGCGGCGGCGCGCGCCCGCGTCGCGGGCAAGTTCTCGGGGCGCGCGGCGCGCGGCGGGTTGGAAGTGAAGGTGGACGCCGAGGGCGGCTTCTGGACGAGCGGCTGGCTCGCCGCCGAGGACGGCTACTTCGAGACGCCGCTCGTCTTGCAGGAAGGCCGCCTCAACAACTTCTCGCTGAGCGTGCGCGACCGCAAAGGCCGCGCCGTCGGGGTCGAGCCGCGCGGGTTCCAGATTCGCCACGGGCTGGCGGCCGGCGCGCCGCCCCTGCCGCACACGCTCTCGGTCGAGGTCGCGCGCGGGGACGGCCGCGTCGAACTCAGCCCCGTCTTCCCGCGGCGCACGCTCCTGCCGGCCGAGAAGACCGTCACCTACCGCGCCGCGCACGCCCTGCGGCCGAGCGAGCCGGAAACGTCGCTCGCCGTCAAGCTCTGGGAGGGCGAGGCGTTCGGCGACCCGCAGGCCAACACGTGGGTCGGCAACCTCCACGTCCGCAGCGAGGCCGTGCGCCGGCCCGTCCCCGAGGGCGCGGAGATTCAGCTCCACCTCAAGGTGGACGCCTCGCGCCTCATCACCGTCGAGGTCTTCATCCCGCACCTCAACGAGCACTTCTCCGAGCGCATCTACATCCCGCGCGAGGAGGAGGCCGACTACCTCGAACACCTCAAGCGGCTCCACCTCGAAGTCGAAATCTGCCTCGCGCGGCTCGACCGGCTCGAAGAGCACCTGATGCTCGACGGCGACGCCGAGGCCGACTTCCCCGAGGTCATCTACGACGACGGCTTCGCGCCGCGGGCAGAAGGCGAGGCGTGGCCGGCGACGCCCGCGGCGGCGGGGACGCGCGAGGAGGCCGCGCGTCTGCGGCGCGAGGTAGAGGACTTCGACCTCGACCTCGGCGCGTACCAGCCGACCGGCGAGATGGCCGACCACGACTACGCGCGCGGCGCGGTCGAGCGGATGCGCGAGCTGCGCGCGCGGGTCGCCGACCTCGAACGTCGCGCGGGCCTCGGCCCACGCGGCTCGGCCTTCGAGGACGCCGGGACGGCGGCCCTCGACATCGAGTCGGACGTGAAGTCCTA
>DATMVI010000517.1:0-2007 GCA_035563275.1 Pyrinomonadaceae bacterium | reverse complement strand
AACCGGCGGCGCGGCGCGACGCTCGTCCTCGTCACGCACGACCACGAGCTGGCCGCGCGCGCCGACCGCCGCGTCTCCCTGCGCGGCGGCCGCGTCGCCTCG
Source organism: Pyrinomonadaceae bacterium (assembly GCA_035563275.1). Taxonomy (GTDB): domain Bacteria; phylum Acidobacteriota; class Blastocatellia; order Pyrinomonadales; family Pyrinomonadaceae; genus QHXN01. The sequence continues at coordinate 1,905 of DATMVI010000517.1, read as the reverse complement.
GACGAGATGCTGCGGCCCGCGGCCGGCGAAAAACTCTCGGCCGGAGAGCTGGAGGCGGCGCGCCCGTGAAGTTCATCTTTAACATGGCGCGGCGCGAGCTGCGCGCCTCGTGGAGACGGCTGCTCTTCTTCTTCCTGTGCGTCGGCGTCGGCGTCGGGAGCATCGTCGCCCTGCGCTCGACAATCCAAAACCTCAACCGCGCGGTGGCGGGCGAGGCGCGCGCGCTGATGACGGCCGACGTGCAGGTGGATTCGACGCGCGAGCTGCCGGCCGAGACGCGCGCGCGCCTCGACGAAATCGCGCGCCCGCCGCTCGTCGAGGCGCGCACCGAGACCATCGAGGCCCCCACGATGCTGCGGCCGGCCGACGCCGCGCGCGAGGGCGCGCTGATGGTCGAGCTGAAGGGCATCGAGCCGCCGTTCCCGCTCTACGGCGACTTCCGCCTCGCGGACGGCAGGGCGTTCGACCACGCGCTCTTGGCCGGCGGCGGCGCGGTCGTCGCCCCGCTCCTGCTCGAACGGCTCGACCTGAAGGTGGGCGACCGCGTCAACATCGGCGAGAAGAGTTTCGAGATTCGCGGCGTGACCGCGCAGGAGCCGGGCGCGACCGGCGGCTTCCGCCTCGGCCCGCGCGTCTTCGTCGAGCGCGCCGCGGTCGGCGAGGCGGGCCTCGCGGGCTTCGGCAGCCGCTCGCGCCGCCGCGTGCTCCTGCGCGCGGGCGAGGGGAGGGTCGGGGAGCTGACGGCGCGGCTGCGCGAAGGGTTGGGCGACAACCTCGTCGGCGTCCGCTCCTACCGCGAGTCCGAAGAGAACATGGGCGAGCAGTTCGCGCGCGCCGAGAACTACCTTTCGCTGACCGGCCTCGTGGTGCTCGTGCTCGGGGGCATCGGCGTCTCTTCGGTGACGCGCGTCTTCGTCGAGCAGCGGAAGAAGTCCATCGCCATCCTCAAGTGCGTCGGCGCGACGGGGCGGAGGCTGACGGCCGTCTACCTCGCGCAGATCGTCGCGCTCGGTCTGGCGGGGAGCGCGCTCGGCGTCGTGCTGGCGAAGGCGGCGCTCCTCCTCGTGCGCGCGAAGTTCGCCGAGAGCCTGCCGCCGAACATGGGCTACGAGTTGCAGGCGGGCGCGGTCGCGCAGGGGTTGGGGCTGGGGCTGCTCATCTCCCTGCTCTTCTCGGCGCTGCCGCTCATGCGCATCCGCAACGTCAAGCCGAACCTTTTGCTGCGCGAGGCCGACGCGCAGTTGCCGCGGCGCTGGCTGGACGTTTGGCGCTGGGGCGTGGGCCTCGCCGTCGTCGCGGGGCTGATGTTTCTGACCTCGTGGCAGGCCGGGTCGTTGAGGGTCGGCGTCTTCTTCCTCGCGGGGCTGGGCCTGACGGCGGCGCTGCTCTACCTCTCCGCGGGGCTGCTCATCTACCTCGTGCGGGGGGCGCGCGGCCTCGGCACGTTCTCGATGCGGCAGGCCGTCAACAGCCTGCACCGGCCGGGCAACCAGACGCGCGTCGTGGTGATGGCCGTCGGCCTCGGCGCGTTCCTCGTCATCGCGGTGCAGGCCGTGCAGTCGAACCTGCTCGACGAGTTCGACCTGACGCGGCGGGGCAACCTGCCGAACATGTACCTGCTCGACGTGCAGAAGGATCAGGTCGAGGGCGTGCGGCGCATCGTCTCGCAGACGACGGGCGCGAGCGCGGAACTCATCCCGACCCTGCGGGCGCGCGTCGTCGCCGTCAACGGGAGCGAGATCGACCTCGACGCGCCGGGGCTGCGGCGCGAGCGCGGGCGGCTCGGGCGCGAGTACGTGGTGACGTACCGGCCGCGGCTCGAATACAACGAGTCGGTCGTCGCCGGCGAGTTCTGGGACGAGACGCCCGCGGCCGAAGCCGAGGTCTCGGTCGAGGAGGGGATGC
>DATMVI010000516.1:0-8346 GCA_035563275.1 Pyrinomonadaceae bacterium | reverse complement strand
GGCTACAAGCTGAAGCTCAACTCCTACGACCTCGGCGTGGACATCGAGCTGGCCGACGCCGTCCAGCGCCTCCGCTTCGAGCACCCGGAGGTGAAGGTCGTCGTCGTCACCAGCCTCAAGCCCCGCATCTTCTGCGCGGGGGCCAACATCTACATGCTCGGCACCAGCTCGCACGCCTTCAAGGTCAACTTCTGCAAGTTCACCAACGAGACGCGCTGCGCCATCGAGGACGCCTCGGTCAACTCTGGGCAAAGGTACGTCGCCGCCCTCAACGGCACGGCCTCCGGCGGCGGCTACGAGCTGGCCATCTCCTGCGACGAAATCTATCTCGTGGACGACGGCAACTCGGCCGTCTCGCTCCCCGAAGTCCCGCTGCTCGGGGTGCTGCCCGGCACGGGCGGACTCACGCGCCTCGTGGACAAGCGCAAGGTGCGCCGCGACCGCGCCGACGTTTTCTCCACGCTGGCCGAGGGGCTCAAGGCCAAGCGCGCGCAGGAGTGGGGGCTGATCGACGGCCACTTCCCGACGAGCAGGTTTCAGGAGGGCGTCGAGGCGCGCGTGCGCGAGTTGGCCGCGGGCGGGGCCTCGGGGAAAGGCCCCGGCATCAAACTCAATCCGCTTGAGGTCGAGGCGGGCGAGGGCGGGCGCGAGTACAAGTACGTCGGCCTGAAGTACAACCGCGAGGGCCGCTACGCCGACCTGACCGTGCGCGGCCCGGAAGGCGGTCTGCCGGCGGACGCCGAAGGCATCCGCGCGCTCGGCGACTCGTACTGGCCCCTGCGCGCCTACCGCGAGCTGGACGACGCGCTGCTCCACCTGCGGGTCAACGAGCTTGAGATCGGCCTCGTCTGCCTCCGCACCGAGGGCGACATCGACCGCGTGCTCGAAGTTGACAAAGTCTTGACATCCAACCGAGACCACTGGCTCGTCCGCGAAATCATCCTACACATGGGGCGCGTGCTCAGGCGGCTCGACCTGACGGCGAAGAGTTTCTTCGCGCTCGTCGAGCCGGGCAGTTGCTTCGCCGGCAATCTGCTCGAACTCCTGCTCGCCTCCGACCGCAGCTACATGCTCAACGACCCCGACCGGAAGGTCGAGCTGGCCGTCAGCGAGTTGAACGCGGGCGCGCTCCAGATGTCGAACGGGCTCACCCGCCTCCAGTCGCGCTTCCTCGCCGAGCCGGGCCGCGCCGAGGCGGTGCTCGCCCGCGAGGGCCGCTTCGACACCGACGAGGCCGAGGAGGCGGGACTCGTCACCTTCGCGCCCGACGACCTCGACTGGGAGGACGAGGTGCGCGTCGCCGTCGAGGAGCGCACGTCGCTCTCGCCCGACGCCCTGACGGGGATGGAGGCCAGCCTGCGCTTCGCCGGCCCCGAGACGCTCGACACGAAGATTTACGGCCGGCTGACGGCTTGGCAGAACTGGATTTTCCAGCGCCCCAACGCCGTCGGCCCGCAGGGCGCTTTGACGAACTACGGCAAGCCGACGCAGCCGCAGTTCGACTACAAGAGGACGTAATAAAGTTGTCAGCCATCAGCTATCAGTTGTCGGTGAGCCTCACACGCGCGAGATGTTTTTTACTGACGACTGACGACTGAGAACTACGCCGGAGGCATTGATGGAGCTATACGAGCGGATTCCTAACAACGTCAACTTGTCGGAGGACAAGAAGCTGCGGCGCGCGCTGGAGAAGTGGCTGCCGAACTACCTCGACTGGTGGCGCGAGATGGGGCCGGAGGGCTTTCAGGAGAAGGAGGTCTGGCTCCGCACCGCCGTCGGCGTGGACGCGGACGGGTGGGCGCACTTCGACTACGTCAAGATGCCGGACTACAGGTGGGGCATCTTCCTCAAGCCGGCCGACGCCGACGCCAAGGTGAACTTCGGCGATCACGCCGGCGCGCCCGCCTATCAGGAAGTCCCCGGCGAGTTCCGCAACGCGCTGCGCCGCATCATCGTCACGCAGGGCGACACCGAGCCGGCCTCGGTCGAGCAGCAGCGCCGCCTCGGCCAGACCTGCCCCTCGCTCTACGACCTGCGGAATCTGTTTCAGGTCAACGTCGAGGAGGGCCGCCACCTCTGGGCGATGGTCTACCTGCTGCACAAATACTTCGGGCGCGACGGCCGCGACGAGGCCGAGGAGATGCTCGCGCGCCGGTCGGGCAACCCCGACAAGCCGCGCATCCTCGAAGCCTTCAACCAGCCGTGCGACGACTGGCTCAACTTCTTCTGCTTCACGATGTTCACCGACCGCGACGGCAAGTACCAGCTCTCGGCCCTCGCCGAGTCGGGCTTCGAGCCGCTCGCGCGCACCTGCCAGTTCATGCTCACCGAGGAGGCGCACCACCTCTTCGTCGGCGAGACGGGCGTCGGCCGCGTCGTCAAGCGCACGGCCGAGCTGATGAAGCAGAGCCCGAACGAGGACGTGCGCTCTCTGGGCGGCATCCCGCTCGACATCATCCAGCGCCACATCAACTTCTGGTTCTCCTACTCGCTCGACCTCTTCGGCGGCGAGATCAGCTCAAACGCCGCCGACTTCTTCGCCGCGGGGCTGAAGGGGCGCTATCAGGAGCAGAAGAAGTACACGGATCACCGCATCGGCGAGGACATCTTCGTCGTCCCCGTCGTCGAGGGCGGGCGGTTGATTGACCGGCCCGTGCCGATGCGCAACGCCCTGAACGAAGTCCTGCGCGGCGAGTACGTCGCCGACTGCCGGCGCGCGCTCGACCGCTGGAACAAGTACGTCGCCGACGAGGGCGTGGACTACAAACTCTTCCTACCCTCGACGCGCTTCCACCGCCACGTCGGCGAGTACGCCGGCCACCACTTCGACGTTGAGGGCAACCTCATCTCGCGCGACGAGTTCGAGTCGCGCCGCTTCGAGTGGCTGCCGTCCGAAGAGGAGCGCGCCTACGTCCGCAGCCTCATGCGCCCCGTCACCGAGCCGGGCAAGATCGCCAACTGGATCGCCCCGCCCGCGCAGGGCATCAAGGGCAAGCCTTTCGAGTTCGAGTACGTCAGGCTGTGAAAAGCGGTAGACGGTAGACAGTAGCCGGTAGAAAGACAATCGCCGGCGGGCGTTGAGCGTGTCTGCTTCAGCGTCCGCCGGCGAAGTTTTTTCTACCGTCTACCGTCTACTCAGAGGTGATGCCCGCCGCCGACGGCGCGACCAGAAGGCCCAGCACCACCGGCTCCAGAGAAATCCCCCAGCCGCCGTGCTCGACCGGCAGCGCGACCGTCCGCAGCCGCGCCCCGCCCGGCCCTCGAATCGTCTCCCCCGCGCCCGGACATGCCGACCATGATGACCCTCCCCGCCGGAATGCCGACGGGCCGATGATAACCCTCGCCGCCGGGGCCGCGCTGTGACTTAAGTCAACGCGGGCGGGCGGACTCGCGCTCAGTCCGCCTGCCCCGCGAGTTTGCGGCTCCCGCGCCAGAGCAGGAGCGCCGCGAGGGCCGCGGCCGCGGGGCAGACGAGCAGGGCGTAGCGCATCATGCCGGGGTCTGTGGCGACGCCGAGCGCGTCGTTGAGGCGGCCGACGAGCGGCGCGCCGACGCCGTAGGCCGCGAGGTTGACGCTGAAGAAGTAGATGCCGACGCCGAGGCCGCGCAGTTGCGGCCCCGCGATGTCGTGCACGTCGGCCGCCGCCGCCCCCAGCCACGTCAGAGAGACGCCGAGCAGCACGAAGTTGGCGAAGAGCAGAAGCGCCGCGCTCTCGCTGAAGAGCAGAAGCAGCCACAGCGGCGCGGAAAGGAGCGCGCCGTACGCGCTGAAGAGCATCCGCCCGCCGCGCCCCCAGCGCTTTCGCAGGCGGTCGGCCGCCACCCCGCCGAGGATCGTCCCCGGCACGCCCGCCGCCAGAGAGAGCACGCCCGCGAGCCACCCGATCAACTGCAAGTCCAGCCCGTGGACGCGCGCGAAGAAGGTCGCGCCCCAGATCGAAAGACTGTTCGACGCCAGCCCGAACAGCGCATAGCCCGCGTAGAGGTGGCGCAGCGGCGAAGACCTGAAGAGCACCTTCCAGTCGCGCGCCGTGTGGGCGGGGGCCGCCGTCTCGGTCTGCCCGCGCCGCGTCTCCCTCAGAGAGAGCACGAGCAGGCAGACGAGCAGGCCCGGGAACCCGAGCAGGTAGAAGGCCCAGCGCCAACCGAGCAGCGCCCCGACCTGCCCGCCGAGCGCGAAGGCCAGCCCGCTCCCGACCGCGATGGCCGAGGAGTAGACGGCCTGCACGGTGGCGCGCATCCGCACGGGGAAGTAGTCGGAGAGGAGCGAGAGGGCCGCCGGCCCGAGCGTCGCCTCGCCGACGCCGACCATCAGGCGGCACAGGAACATCGTCTCGAAGCTCCACGCGAACCCCGTGAGCCCCGAGAACAGGCTCCACACGGCGAGGCCGGCGGCGATCAGACCCTTGCGCGAGACGCGGTCGGCCATGCGCCCGAAGGGGATGCCGAGCAGCGTGTAGAAGATGGTGAAAGCCGTCGCGCCGAGCAGCCCGAGCTGGAGGTCGCTGAAGTTGAACTCCTGCTTGATCGGCTGGAACAGGATGTACATCAGCACGCGGTCGAGGAAGTTCAGCACGTAGACGAACGTCAGCACGCCGAGCGCGTACCAAGAGTGCGCCGGAATCTTCTCGCCCGCCCGTTTCAGAGTCGAAGTGGACATAAGGGAGTAGTCAGTAGTCAGTAGCCAGTAGACAGTAGTCAGTAGTCAGTAGGAAGACAGTCGCTATCGAATCTTTCGGGTGTCGGCGTCAGCAGTCGCGGCGCGGAGCGCTACTGACTACTGTCTACTGTCTACTGTCTACTGGCTAAAACCACCGCCTCGCCTTCGATGACGCGCTCACCGCGCTGGTTCGTGCAGACCGTCTCCAGCGTGACGACCGGCTTGTCCTCGCGCAGCCTCGTGACGGTGACGCGCGCCGTGACGGTGTCGCCGGGGTAGACCGGCGCGGTGAACCGGAGGCTCTGGCTGAGGTAGACCGAGCCGCGCCCCGGCAGTTCGTTGGCGATGACGGCCGAGAGCAGCGACGCGCCGATCATGCCGTGCGCGATGCGTCGGCCGAAGCGCGAGCGGGCGGCGTACTCGTCGTCGAGGTGCACGGGGTTGCGGTCGCCCGTTAGCGCGGCGAACGCCTCGATGTCCTCGTCGGTGATCGTCTTCGACACTTCGGCGCTCCGGCCGACCTGTAAAGTCATCTCGCTTGGCCTCACTGCCGCGGCGCTCCGAGGAACTTCAAAACGGCGGCGTTGAACTCGGCGGCCTTCTCGACCTGCGGGACGTGGCCGCACTGCTCGAAGACGACCAGCTCGGCGTGCGGGATGCCCCGCCGGAACTTCTCGCCCTCGCGCGCGAGCGGCGTCAACCCGTCCTCGCGCCCCCAGACGATGAGGACGGGCTGCTTGAGCGCGGCGAGCTTGCCGTCGAGCATGTCCTCGCCGCGGTGGATGGACTCGACGAGGCTCTGGATGGTGTAGCCGTCGCCGGCCGAGAGGCGCTGCGTGAGCAGCATGTCAATCGCCGCGTCGGACTTCATCAAAGGGTTGTAGAAGACCATCCCCGCGAGCCGCTTCATGTCGTCGCGCGTCGAGGGGTTGAGCCCGGAGAGCGCCGCGAGGTCGAACTCCTTCGGCGGCGCGAACCCCGCGGCGTCGACCAGCACCAGCCGCTCGACCTTCGACGGGTGTCTCAGCGCGTAGGCGGCCGCGATCCACCCGCCCATCGAGTTGCCGACGAGCGACGCGCGCTCGACCTTCAGCCCCGCGAGGAACTTGTCGAGGAAGTCAACGTAAGTCCCGACGCGGTAGTTGACGAGGGGCTTGTCGGACTTGCCGAAGCCCACCTGATCGGGGACGATGACGCGGAACTTCTGCGAGAGCGGCAGCGTGTTGAAGGCCCAGTTGGTCGTGTTGCCGCCGAGGCCGTGGAGCAGGACGACGACCGGGCCGCTGCCCACGTCCACGTAGTGAATCTTCTGCCCGAAGACGACCGCCTCCTTCGCCGGCAGCGCGACGGTCGTCTGCGCCGCGGCCGTCGCCGCGAACAGGAGCGTGAAGGTTGCGGCCAGAAGCGCGCGGGGCGCGAAGCGGCCTTGATGTCTCATAGTCATTCCTCCGAAAAGGGCCGGGCGTAGAGGCCCGCCAGAACGTCCGCGAAGTTGCGCGCCACCACGTCGCGCTTGAGCTTGAGCGTCGGCGTCACCTCGTCGCGCTCGACCTCGAAGTCGCGTCCGAGGAGGGCGAAGCGCTTGACCTGCTCGGTGGACGAGAGCCGGCGGTTGACGCCCGCGACGATGTCTCCGACGAGCGCGCGCACCTCCGGCTCGCGGGAGAGTTCGGCGAGGCTCCCGGCCTTCAGCCCGCGCGCCCGCGCGTGCTCGGCCAGTTCCGCCGCGTTGAGCGTGACGAGCGCGACGAGGTAACTCTTCCCCTCCCCGTGAACGTAAGCCTGACTGACGAGGTGGTGCTCCCTGAGCATGTTCTCGACGAGCGAGGGCGCGACCTTCTTCCCCGTCGAGGTCACGATCAGCTCCTTCTTGCGGCCGGTGATGCGCAGGAAGCCGTCTTCGTCCAGCTCGCCCAGATCGCCCGTCAGGAGCCAGCCGTCGCGCACCACCTCGGCCGTCTTCAAAGGCTCCTTGTAGTAGCCGGAGAACATCATCGGGCTCCGCACCTCGATCTCGCCGTCGGCCGCGACGCGCACCTCGCAGCCCGGCATCGGCGGCCCGACCGTGCCGAACTTGTAATCGTCCTCGCGGTTGAAGGCGACGCAGATGTTCTCCGTCAGCCCGTAGGCTTGGAGGATGGGCAACCCGGCGGCGGCGAAGAACTCGGCCACCTCGCCGGCGAGCGGCGCGCCGCCCGACGTGGCGAGCCGGAGCCGCCCCCCGAAATAGTCCTTCACGCGCCGCAGCACGGGCAGCGCCTCGCGCTCATAGCCGGCCAGCAAGTCCGCCGGCACGTCTTCGCGCGCCTGACGCCGGCGCACGACCTCGCGCCCTCTCCCCAAAGCTTCGCGGAAGCGGCGCCGAACCCCTTCCGGCTCGCGCGCGAGGTCGGCCAGCACGCGCGCGTGAATCTTCTCGAAGAAGCGCGGCAGGCTGGCGAAGACGGTCGGCCGGACTTCCGACATGTACTCGCCGAGCTTCGTCAGATCGTCCACGAAGTAGGCGGGCGCGCCCGCGTAGAGGCGGTTGTAGAGCCCGGAGATGCGCTCGGCGGCCGGCCTGCGCTCAGTCAGTCCTGTTTCGGTTTACTGCGGGGCGCGCGGGCGCGCGACCCTCCGGCCCTCGCCCGCGGCGCGGAGGCGCGCAGCTCGGCGAGGCGCTCGGGGCGGAGCACGCCGCGGCAGAAGATTTCCGTCAGGTGCGTGACCACCTGATCGTCGCTGAGGCCGAGGTGACGCCGGCCCCCGAAGAGCTTCTCGACGAGGAAGTAGTTGAAGAACTGCATGTAGGCGGCGGTGAAGCCGACCGCCGGGTCGACGCCGTCGTAGAGCGCCCCCGAGCGCTTCAGCTCCGCGAAGTGCGGCGCGAAGCGGCGGCGCAGGCTTGAGGCCAAACCCTCGAACATGCGGCGGAAATGGCGGTTCTCGAACTCCAGCACGTCGATGTACATGAGCAGCCAGAAGTCCGCGTGCGCGCTCACCAGTTCCTTGACCATGCGCCCGAAGCGGGTCAGGCTGTCGGGGTGGAAAGGCTCCTCGACGCCGTCGAAGATGGCGCGCAAGCGCGCGTCGATCACCTTCTGGTACTTGGCGATGATCGATTCGAGGATGTCTTCCTTGGTGCGGTAGTAGTTGTAGAGGTTGCCGAGCGAGGTGCCCGCGCCGGTGGCGATGTCGCGCATCGAGGTGGCGTGGAAGCCGCGCTTGATGAACAGCTCCTTGGCCGCATCCTCGATGCGGCCCCGCCTCTCCTCCATCACCTCGGTGCTCAGTTTCGGCATGGCCACAAAAACGAACGTCCGTATTTTATAGCCGCGCGCCCGTTTGTCAACTGAATTTTGCCGGGAGGTCGGGTGGGAGCGTGGGGCCGGGAGGCGGAGTCGCGTGGCCGCGGGCTAAACGTTGAGGGTGAAGGCGGGGCGCATTTCGCCGACGCGGTCGCCGCGGTGGTTCCTGATGACGGGGTCGGCGAGTCGGGCGAGCGGGTCGGGCAGCGGGTCGCCGAGGAGGCCGAGTCGGCGGAGGGCGGCGACGGCCGCGCGGGGGCGGGCGCGGTCGCCGCGGTCGCCGTCCTCGATCTTGAAGGCGAGGCCGAGGCCGCGCGGCCACCGCTCCGAAGGGAAGACGGCCGCCGCGTAGACGCCCTCGGCGCCGACCTTCGAGACGAGGCGGCCGCCGGCGGCGCG
>DATMVI010000515.1:0-4075 GCA_035563275.1 Pyrinomonadaceae bacterium | reverse complement strand
GCCAGCAGGAAGTAGAGCGAGCGCAGGCCGAGGATGGCGAAGACGTTCGAGGTGTAGACGATGAAGGTGTTGGTCGTGATGCCGAAGATGGCCGGGATCGAGTCCACGGCGAAGACGAGGTCGGTGACCTCGACCGTGATGAGGACGAGCAGCATCAGCGTGCCGACCTTCCGGCCGTTGACCTCGGTGAAGAACTTCTCGCCGTCGTACTTGCGCGTCATCGGGATCAGGCGCGAGGCGAGGCGGACGATGGCGTTCTCCTCCGGGTGCACCTCGGTCTCGCCCTGCCGCATCATCTTGATGCCGGTGTAGATGAGGAAGACGCCGAAGATGTAGATGATCCAGTGGAAGCGCTCGATGAGGGCCGCGCCGAGCGCGATCATCGTCATGCGCATGACGAGCGCGCCGAGCACGCCCCAGAAGAGCACCCGGTGCTGGTACTTCGCCGGGACTTTGAAGTAGCCGAAGATGAGCAGGAAGACGAAGAGGTTGTCGACCGAGAGCGACAGCTCGATGATGTAGCCGGTGAGGAACTCGACCCCCGTCAGCCGCCCCTCGCGCCAGAAGACGAGGCCGGCGAAGGCCAGCGCGAGCGAGACCCAGACGGCGCTCCACGTCGCCGCCTCGCGGTAGGTGACGACGTGCGCGTTGCGGTTGAGCACCCCGAGGTCGAGCGCCAGCATGAGGAGGATGAAGACGCCGAACCCGAGCCACGCCCAGACGGGGTAGCCCTCCCAAGTCAGTTGTAGGAAGTCCATGCGCGTATGATATGAGCGGGGGAGGCGAAAGGCAAAAGGCGGAGGGAAAGAGAAGAAAAAAGAGAGGCGCGGGGCAAAGTCCGGCGGGCGGAGCCCGGGAGGCGGGAGGCGGGAGGCGAAGGCCGCGCCGGCTTCCGCCTCCCGCCTCCGCCTTCCGCCTCCGGCCCGGCGCCGCGGCCCGCCCGGTTGCGGGGCCGTGGGGCGTCCGCTACAATTCGCGTTTTCGGGAGACGCCCGCGCCGGCGTCCTACCACGCCGCACCCCCGTCAGTCTCCGCAGAGTTCGGAAGAAGGAAGGTTTTCAAATGCTCAAGCTATTCACCCGGCTGGAGAAGGGCCGCAGCGTCATCATCCTCTTTTTCGCCGTCCTGCTCGTCCTCGGCATGGTCGTCGCCGGCGTCTACAACCGCAGCAACGTCGTCACGGCCAACCCCTTCAAGAGCCGCGAGGTCGTCGCCAGCGTCCGCGGCGACGACGTGACGGTCGCCGACTTCAGCGTCCGCAAGAAGGCGCGCGAGGCCGAGTTCTCGCGCTTCGGCGGCCAGATCAGCCTCGCCACGCTCGGCATCACGGGCGAGCGCCTGCTCGACGAGCTCATCAACAGCCGCCTCGTCGTGCAGGAGGCCGAGCGCCTCAACCTCCAGCCCTCCGAGGAGGAGGTCAAGCAGGAAATCCTCCGGCAGGCCGGGGCCTCGACCGGCGGCTTCGACTACAAGGTCTACCGCGAGAACGTCGCGCGCAACTACGGCAGCGTCGCCCTCTTCGAGGAGACGATGCGCGACATCGTCGCCGGCCGCAAGCTCAGGGCCTACGTGACGGCCGGCGTGCAGGTCTCCGACGACGAGGTGAGGGAAGACTACGTGCGCGACAACACGGAGTTCGATGTCGTCTACGTGCCGGTCGCGGCCGCCGACCTCGCCGCGCGCATCAACCCCTCGGAGGAGGAGCTGGCCCGCTACTTTCAGGAGCACCAGACCGACTACCGCTTCCTCGAAGACCAGAAGAAGATTCGCTACCTCTTCATCAGCACCAACAAGGTCGCCGAGAAGCTGAACATCCCGGACGAGGACTTGCGCAAGGAGTTCGACGAGCGCGACGTGGAGCAGAAGCAGGCCGGCGTCCGCGTCCAGCAGATCGTCCTGCGCGTCGCGCGCCCCGAACTCGATCAGGAAGTTTTGACGCGCGCCACCGAGCTGGTCGGCCGCGTCCGCAAGGCCGAAGACCTGACGGCCACCGAGGAGGCTTTCGCCGAGCTGGCCCGCGGCAACTCCGAAGACTCGGCCACGGCGCAGAACGGCGGCTGGCTCCCGGCGACCGTCCGCCGCAACCCGAGCCGCCCGCAGGCGGCCGCGCCCGGCAACGCCAGCGACCTGCTCCAGAACACGCTCGACATGAAGGAGGGGCAGGTCAGCGACCCGATGAAGACGGGCAACGCCTACTACATCTTCCGCCGCGGCCCCTCCGTGCCGAAGACCTTCGAGGAGGCGCGCAACGAGCTGCTCGTCTCTTTGCGCAACCGCCGCGCCTACGGCGTCGGGCAGGGCATCGCCGCCCGCGCCGCCGCGCGCCTCAAGGAGACGAAGGACGTGCAGGCCGTGGCGCGCGAGTTCGCCGCCGAGGCCAACATGAACCCGGCCGAGATGGTCAAGGAGACCGGCTTCGTCAAGCCCAACGACAACGTGCCCGAGATCGGCAGCAACCCGCAGTTCGAGGAGGCCATCAAGCCCTTGAACGAGCCGGGGCAGGTCGGCGACCAGCTCAACATCCCGAACGGCTTCGCCGTCCCCATGCTCGTCGAGAAGCGCGAGCCGCGCATCCCCGAGCTGGCCGAAGTCCGCGACCGCGTGCTCGAAGACTTCCGGCAGGCGCGCGCCAAAGAGCAGCTCGAACAGGCGGCGCGCGAGCTGGCCGGCGCGGCCGGCCCCGACGCCCTCAAGGCCGCCGCCGAGCGCATGGGCCTGAAGGCCGAGACCGAGGAGGCTTTCAAGTGGGGCCGCCCGCTCGGCAGGGCCGGGGCCGACCCGGCGCTCGACGCCGCCGTCTACCCGCTGAAGGCCGGCGAGACGGCGAAGTCGCCGGTGAAGGTCGGCGACTCGTGGTACGTCGTCGGCGTGACGAAGCGGACGGAGGCCGACCTCGCCCAGTTCGGCCAGCAGCAGCGCACGCTGACCGAGCGCGCGCTCGAAGAGCGTCGCTCGCAGGTCTTCGACGAGTACATCACGGCCGTCCGCCGCCGCGTCGAGCAGGACGGCGACATCGAAATCCGCCGCGACGTGCTCGCCCGCATCGACGCCGAGAGCGAGCCGCCCGCCGCCCTCCCCCGCGCCCCCCTCGACTTTCCGGCCCCCGCCGGGCAATAGGTTAGAGACGAAGAGCGGAAGCCCGGCCGCGCGGGCGTCGAAGGTTATGGTGACCTCCGACGCCCGCGCGGCCGGGCTTCCGCTCTTATCTCAAAACCCGAAACTTCTTTTAGAGGTTCCGCAGCAGCGAGGCGACGTAGTCCTCGGGGAGGTCTGCGCGCAGCTGCACCTCGGTTCCCTGCGTCGTGATCTTGAGGCTCTCGACGGCGCTCTGGACGAGGCGGGCGCGGCTGCCGCCCATCGAGACGAGGCCGGGCACGACGGCCCGCAGCGCCTCGACCGTGTTGCCGAGCCGCGTCGCGTCGGCCGCGCTCGCCGAGCGCAGCACGGTCGTCATCTGGAACCCGGCCGCCGTCATCCCCAGCGTCCCGCGGAAGCCGCGGATGGCTTCGATGCTCTTGTTGACTTCGGGCAGCCCGACGTCGATGCCGGCGAAGGCCGCCGGCGGCACGTTGCCGGCGAAGGCGACGAGGTCGTTGGGGCCGCGCGCCGGGCTGGCGAGCGCCGCGTCCACGCGTCCGCGTCCGGCCTGCGCGTCCACGGCCGCGCGCACCGCCTCGGGTTCGCCCACGGCCAGCGTGTTGGCGTCGAGCGCCGCCACGGCCAGCTCCCTCACGCGCAGGTTGACGAGCCCGAAGAGGCGTATGCGGTCGTTGACGCCGAAGACGTGGACGGTCTTGCCCGCGTGCTGCTGCGCGGAGTAGCTGCCGGCGGCGGCCGCGCGCCCCGCGGCGACGACGGCCGCCGGGTCGAACGTCCCGCGCGCGACGGCGACCACGTGGTCGAGCTTCATCGCGCCCGACCCCAACTGTTGCAGGCGCGCGCCGACGGCCAGCGTCTCGAAGGCCCGCGCGTCGATGCCGGTGCGCGACTTGAACTGCTCGATGTCGGCCCTGAACTGCGCCTCGCGCGCGGCGTCGCCGCCGACGGCGCGCGGCACGGCCTCGTTGAGCAGCCG
>DATMVI010000514.1:0-8238 GCA_035563275.1 Pyrinomonadaceae bacterium | reverse complement strand
CGCTCCGCGTAGTCGAGGCCGTGCGACCAGATGTGGCCGGGGTAGCCGAGGAAGGTGCGGCGGCCCGTCAGGTAGACCGGGTCATTATAAGTCGGCGCGTGGAGGATGAGAGAGCGCGGCGGCGTCCGGCTCTTAATCAGCTCGGCGAAGCGCAGGCCGTCGGCGTCGAACGTCTGCCGCTCGACGGCGCCCGACGCGGCCCGCCACACGTCGAGCGCGCCGGCGGCCGTGAGGGCGAGGAGCAGCGCGGCCGCGGCCAGTCGCGCGCCCCGCCCGCGCCGCCACAGCCACGCCAGCACGAGCGCCACCAGAGGGGCCGAGGCGATCCACCAGTAGAGCAGAATCTTGATGTTGTCCCACACCCACGGCGACAGCTTGAACAGGTTCGGGACGACGAAGCAGAGCGCGAAGGGCAGGTAAAAGTAGAAGAGGCGGGGCGGCACGATGCGCCCGCGGCCGCGCCACGCGAGCGCCGCCACGAGCAGCGGGATGAAGACGCCCGTGTTCTTCAGCCAGAACCAGACGGCGTTCTCCTCGCCGCTGTCCCAGCCCGGCTCCCACCCGAAGAAGCGGCCCGACTGCACGGCCGAGTCGCGCGTCGCCCACCACATCTGCGGCCCGGCCACGACGAGCGCCGCCGCGAAGAACGCCGCCCACGGCCGCCACACCTCCCCAAGCCTCTCGCGCGCCGACTCGCCCGCGCCCTCGCCCGCGCCGTCGCGGCCGCCCCACGCCAGCGCCGCCTGCGACAGCGCCACGCACCCGCCCATCGCCATCATCACCACGAAGCTGTGCGCGTGCGCGAGCGGCAGCAACCCCGCGACGCCGCCGGCCGCCAGCATGGAGCGTATCGGGTGCCGGGTTTCGGGCGCCGGGGGCGTGAACTCCGCGCGCGGTTGACTGCCCTTCAACGCGGCTTCCGTGTCGCCGCGCTTCGGCCGCTTCTTCCTGCTCCTCTTCCCCGTCCCTCTCTCGTCGCGGGCCTCGTCGCCCCCGCCCCTCTCGACCCCTCCCCCCTCACCCGGCGCCCGAGCCCCGGCCCCCGTGCTCTCCCACCACAGAGTCCACGCCACGAGCGCGAGGCCGACGCCGAGCAGGATGCCGCGCTGCGGGACGAAGAGCGCGGTCACGGCGTTGCCCCACGCGATGCCGTGGTGGCGCATGATGGTGTAATCCTGTTCGAGGCCGGCGAGCATCCTGAAGACGCCGCCGCCCTCCGCGAGCGCCTGCTTCAGGAAGACCACACAGCCCAGCCCGCCGCTCAGAAGCACCAGCGCCGGCGTGGCGAGCGCGGCCGCGCGGTCGCGCGTCAGCTTCCACGCCCAGCGGTGGAGCAGCCCGACGACCGCCATCAACGTCGCGTAGTTCTGCCAGAAGAGCGCGCCTTCGAGGCCCGCCCCGGCGCGCACGAACATCGCCGTCACGAAGTCGGAGACGAACGGGTAGGTCAGCTTCACGCCCGCGAACTCGGGGTGCTGCGGCGGGAAGTTCTCGCCGTAGGCGAAGCCGGTGATGACGGCGAGGTGGAACGGCAGGTCGCCGATGTTCGTGTCCACGCCCGTGAAGAGGCCGCGCGCGTCCGCGTACATCGTGCGACCGCAGACGAGCCAGAAGACCACGGCCGCGACGAGGTAGAAGACGAGCGCGCCGGTCTCGCCCTTGCCCGGCCGGCTCACCGCCCGCTTGATGACGCGCCACCCCTCGCGCCAGTCCGCGGCGGCGCGCGCCGTCACGTCGCCTCTTAAAAGGAGCAGGAGCGGCGCGCCCGCGATCAGCCCCGCGAGCGTGAGCGCCGCCGGCGTCATGCCTAAGACCGAGGCGAGGATGAAGCCGACGAGGCCGAGCGCGGCGAAGCCCACGCACACGCCCGCGCACAGCCGCGACCAGAGGGACGCCTCGCGGTCGTAGAGGTACGTCAGCGCCGTCGCGCCCGCGACGGCCACGAGCGCCAGCAGGAGAGCAAAAGGCATAAGGGAAGCGCGACGGGCACCGCCGCCCGTCCCGTTGTTATTTGAAACCGCGCGATTATACGCGAACACCGCCGCCCGCGCGCAAAGCCGGACGTGGTGCCGGGGGCCGGACGGGACAAGGTCGCGGCGGGCGCGGGGCCCGCTTCCCGGCGGCGCGGCCCGGACTCGAACCCTTCAGCTTTCGCCGCCTCGCAGGTCAGGGAGGGGGCTCGCGCCCGCCGCCCGGTCGGCTTCGACTTACCATATTTTGCGTCTTGGTATTAGAATAGCCTGCGTCTTAAATCCGACATCTGAGGTTCTATGCTTCGTGCAGGCATCGTCGGGCTGCCGAACGTCGGCAAGTCCACGCTCTTCAACGCGCTCACGGCGCAGCAGGCCGCGCTGGCCGCCAACTACCCTTTCGCCACCATCGAGCCGAACGTCGGCGTCGTGCCCGTCCCCGACGAGCGCCTTGAGCCGCTGGCGAAGATCGTCAAGACCGGCACCATCGTCCCGGCCACGGTCGAGTTCGTAGACATCGCCGGCCTCGTGCGCGGCGCGTCGAAGGGCGAGGGACTCGGCAACCAGTTCCTCGCCAACATCCGCGAGACCGACGCCGTCATCCAAGTCGTCCGCTGCTTCGAGGACGAGCAGGTCGTCCACGTCGAAGGCTCGGTCAACCCCGGCCGCGACATCGAGACGATCCAGATCGAGCTGGCTCTGGCCGACCTCGCCACGGTCGAGCGCCGCCGCGAGCGCGCGCAGAAGACGGCCAAGAGCGGCGACAAGGCCGCGCGCGCCGAGATCGACGTGGCCGACAAGCTCCTCGCCGTGCTCTCCGAAGGCAGGCCCGCGCGCACCGTCGAGCTGGACGAGCAAGAGCGCGCCATCGCGCGCAACCTCTTCCTCCTGACGATGAAGCCGACCATCTACGCCGCCAACGTGGACGAGGCGACGCTCTCGGGCCCCGACTCGAACCCGCACGTCGTCGCGGTGCGGCAGCTCGCGGCGGCCGAGGGCGCGGAGTGCGTCCCGATCTGCGCGCAGCTCGAAGCAGAGCTGGTGGCGCTCGCGCCCGAAGACCGCAAAGGCTATCTGGCCGAGCTGGGCGTCACGTCGAGCGGCGTGGACGAGTTGATCCGCAGCGCCTACCGCCTGCTGGGTCTGATGTCTTTCCTGACGGCGGGCGAGAAGGAGGTGCGCGCGTGGACGATCCCGCGCGGCACGCGCGCCCCGCAGGCGGCCGGAACCATCCACACCGACATCGAGCGCGGCTTCATCCGCGCCGAGGTCGTCAAGTACGAAGACCTCCTGCGCGCCGGCTCCTACGCCGCCGCCCGCGAGCAGGGTCTGCTCCGCCTCGAAGGCAAGGACTACGTCATGCAGGAAGGCGACGTCGTCCACTTCCGCTTCAACGTCTGAATCACACCCGAGGGAGGCGGTGGGAGGTGAGCGACACGACTGTTATTTTCTGCGCGCGGTGCGGCGCGGCCGGGCAGAAGGTTGAGACTTACTGCCGGAGCTGCGGCGAGTGGCTGCCTAACCCCTCGGTCGCGTGGCACCCGCGCGGCAGGCTGCGGGGGCTTTCGCCGGAGCGGAAGCAGCGGAGGATTCATACCCTCGAACTTCTCTCCGCGCTCGCCGCGGTGGCCGCCGCCACCATCGCGCTCGCCGTGCGCGCCGGCGCCGACCTCGACCTGCTGATACTCACCGCGCTCCTCTGCCTGCTGGTTGTGACGTGGCAGGGCGTCGCGTTCTTCATCGGGCGGAGTATTCGCGGGAGGCGGGGGAAGGAGGCGGCCGGAGGCGGCCCGTCACTCCCGGCGGCGCAGGGGGAAGCGCGCCCCGCGCTGGGCGCGGCCGACACCGGGGACTTGGTGCGCCCGCCGAGCGTGACGGAGAGCACGACCGCGCTCCTCGACCCCGTGCCGTTGAAGAAAGGAAGGAAGGAGTAGCCATGCCGAAGTGGGCGCTATTCGGCCTCGCCGCCGTGGGGGACTTCGTGGTCGCCGCCCTCGTGGCCTATTACAGCGGCAGGGTCGTCATCCCGGCGGTTCTGGCCGTCGCGGGGCTGTTCATGCTCATCGCCGCGGTCGGGAGCGCGATGGGTCGGAAGTAGTTACTTTGTGGCCGGGCGACTCGCCCGCGCGCGGCGGCGCCCGGCTCAAGTCAGGCACGGCCGCACGATTCGCACGGGCGCCGGCAAGACGTTGGTCAACTCGAAGGCCGATACGCGCGGCCCTGCGCCCGGCGCCGGCGCGATCTATTCGGGCGGCCTGAAGCCGTAGCTGACGACGCGCGAGATGCGCCACTCGCCGTCCTTCTGCTGCCAGAGCATGACGAATTTGCCGATGCCGTCCAGCTTCTCCGGCTGCCCCTTCTGCGTCAGGTAGAAGCGGTGCTCGCCCGTCTGCACCGCGCCGTAGTTGCTGATCGGGCGCACCTCAAGGCTGGCCGCCACGAGTTCCCTCCGCACCCTGTTGTCGCCGCCGCAGAGGTTCTTTCGCATGATGTCGAGCGAGGCGTTGCGCGTCAGGGTCACGCCGCCCTTCTCGTGGTAGAACTCAAGGTCTTCGGTGAAGAACGCCCCGACCTTGTCTATGTCGCACGCGTTGTAGGCCGCGAACAGAGCGGCGTCCAGCGCCGCGATCCGTTCGCGCAACTCCTTCTGCGCCGCGCCGTCACCTTTGGACTGCGCGCCCGCCCAGCCCGTCAGTAGCAAAGAGACGACCAACAACGCGGCCGCTCTCGACAGAACGCCGTCCGGCCTCGCGGCCGCGAAACTCTTCGTCAAACTCTTCATCGGCTGAAATCCTCCCCAGCCAAAGACGAAAGACGCGGCCTGAAAGTTCCGCCCGCGCGGGGCCGGCGGCGGCGTCAAGTCGTCTCCCACTTCAACGCCTAGTGCGCCCTCCCCGCGGCCGCGGGAAGAGGCGCGGGTCGCCCCCGGAGGTCGCTATTGACAAGCGCGGCCCGGCGGCCATACCCTACCTCCCGTCTCACAGGGGTTACTACTGCCGGGAGCCTCGTCAACCTCCCGACCGCCTCGCGGCAGGCGTCTTCAGCGGCGGCGCTCTCGCGCTCGCCGGTCTGCCACACCTTCACCAGCCGGCGCGCGCCGTGCCCCCACCCTGACTCTTCAGGAGGCCCCACAATGGACAACACCACAAGCTATCAAGGGGCGGCCCGCCCCGACTACCGGCCGGAGCCCTCGCACGGCATGCCGCCCGCGAGCGTCGGCGGCGCGACCGTCCCGCACGGCCCGGCGGGAGTTTTCACATCACCGCAGAGCGCGCCGCGCCCTGCGTCTTCCGCGGCGCTGGCGGTCGTCCGGGGCCTCAAGGATTACTGGTTTCTGGTAGCGCTGTTCATGTCCGGACTGCTCGCCGTCGTTTACATGCTCGTCTTCGAGGTGACCCCGTGGGACGCCCACGCCGAGGCCAGAAACAAGCGCCTCCAGACCGAACACCACGTCGAGGTCGGGTATGATTTCATGGAGCGGGCGGAATACCAGCGCGCCAAATCCGAGTTCGAGAGGGCTTTGGCGCTGTCGCCCACGAAAGAGTCCGCGCTCAGCGGGCGTTACCTGAGCGAGCTGTTCATCGACATAGAGTCCGCCGACTGGGACGCGGCGGTCGGGATGAGCTTACAGAAGCGCCTCGAAGAGCGTTTCAGCGGGAACAGAGAGTTCGGCAAACGTCGCCATCTCATCGAGAAATATCTGGGCGACCTGCACACCAGCGTGTCGCGCCACGAGGAGGCGAAGGCGCACTACGAGAAGGCGCTCTCGCTGAAGGAGGACTACTGGGACGCGTTGCGCGGCTACTACTCGCTGGTCTACGCGTACTCGGAGGACTTAGGGCTTGACGAGGCCGGGAGGCTCAGGAAGCTGGTCGAGTTGGGGGAGGCGATGGTCAGGCGCGACCCATACGATTATCAGGGGCGGCACTCCCTCGGCTACTGCCTGTACGAGCAGGCGATAGCGGAGGAGGCCGGGCCCGGCCGCGACGAGCTGCTCGCCAGAGCGACGAAACAGAGTCAGGAGGCGGCGCTGCTGAAGGGCAACGAGATCGCCGTGCTCGCCGACCTCGGCGAGATCGTCAGGCACACCGACCCCGCCCTGTCGCTCTATTACCATAAGTGGGCGGCGGAGATTTTGGAGCAGCCGAAGGAGGCCCGGCCCCGCACGGCGGAGTTGGGCGTCAACATCAAGCTGCACAAGGAGAGCCGCACGCTCTCCATCTTCGGGCCGGACGACATGCGGGCCATGATAAAGTTCAATCTGGCGCTCGACTACCTCGCGTCGCACCGCCTCGGCGGCAAGGCCGACGACCTGAACCTGCACCGGAAATTCCTGTCCGAGGCGAAGAAGCTCGACGCCGAGGAGGTGATCGCGGCCGTCTACGAGGATCAACTGAAAGTCCTCGACATGCTTCTCCCCGAGCAGTCTCCGGCCGGCGCGCAGCGGAAGTAGAACGACGGACTCCGGCCCCGCCCCCCCGGCCGGACTCGCCACTTTAAGACGCGGCGCCCCCACGCGGCCGCAAGGCGCGGCGCGGGCGCCGGGTCGGAACGAGAAGTTCTCCGACCCGGCGCCCGCGCCCTTTTCCTTTCATGCCGGCCGCCTCAGCCGCGGAAGCCGACGTGGAGGTGGTTGTCGTGGCCGCCGAGCGGGGCGGTCAGGCCGGCCTTGATGAGCTGCTTGTCGTTGAAGAAGACTCGGGCGGTGGGGAAGAGGCGGCGGACGAGTTGCGCCAGCTCCTTCGTCAGCTCGTGCGAGTAGCTGGGCGAGTGGATGTTGGTGGCCTCCTCGCGGCCGTTGTTGGTGAGGGGGCGGATGTCCACCTCGTTGCCGTTCTTGTGGGCCGAGTGCGGCGGGAAGGGGCCGCCGCCGCGACGGCTGATGTCGCCGAACTGGAGCCGCGGCCCCGCCGGGTGCAGCACGGCCCACTCCTCGCCGAGCGTCTGGATGTTGCGGATGGTGGCGGCGCGCCCGTACTGGTCGGCCCCGTTCGGCTCGCGGTTGTAGGTCGTGTAGCCGCGCCCGCTCTCGGGCAGCACCGTGTCGATGCGCGTCGGGTCGG
The DNA here is from genome assembly GCA_035563275.1 of Pyrinomonadaceae bacterium. Taxonomy (GTDB): domain Bacteria; phylum Acidobacteriota; class Blastocatellia; order Pyrinomonadales; family Pyrinomonadaceae; genus QHXN01. The sequence goes on along the minus strand of DATMVI010000514.1, from coordinate 1,205 downwards.
GCGACGCGACGGGCGCGGGCGGCGTCGGCGACGAGCTGAGCAGCGCGCGGTAGGTCGCGTCGTTGAGCGCCCCGCTCGGCTGGAGGCCGTGCTGCATCTGGAAGGTCTTGAGCGCGGCCTCGGTGCGCGGGCCGAACTTGCCGCGCCCGCCGCCGAGGTCGGCCAGCGTGAGGTAGCTGAGGTTGACGAGCCGGAGTTGGAGGCCCGTGACCACGTCGCCCTCGCCGCCGCGCCTGACGCCCTCGTTGAGCTGGCGGACGGCCTGCTGCGTGGCCTCGTCGTAGACGCCCGTCTCCCCCAACTGGTTGTCGCGCTGGAACCGCTTGAGCGCGCCCTCGGTGAGCGGGCCGAAGCTGTTCGGCCCCGAAGCCTTCTGCTCGGGGCGGAGGTAGCCGAGGTCGATCAACTCGTCCTGCAACTTCCCGACCTCCGGCCCCTTCACGCCGCGCCGCAGCACCTCGCCCGTGCTCACGGGCGCGGCGCCGAGCCGGGCGCGCACCTTCGCCGCCGCCTCGCCGACCGTGATGACGCCGTCGCGGTTGATGTCGAGGCCGGCGTTCTGCTGGTAGACCTTCGTGCCCTTGCGGAAGAGGACGTGGTCGGCCCCCTTGCCGATGGCCGCCGGGTAGAGCACGGCCATGTAGGCGTCCTCGACCGTCTTCATCCGGTTCCTGTAGGGGCGCAGGTACTTCTCGACGTAGTCCAACTGCTCCTCGGCCGTCATCTGCGCGAGGGCCGCCGTGGTGGTGCCGAGCGCCTTGGCCGTCGCGGGCATGAACTGGATGAGGCCGGTCGCGCCGCTGCCGGACAGGCTCTTGACGCCGGGGCTGAACTTGCCCCCGGTCTCGAAGCTCATCACGGCCATCAGGTAGTTGGGGTTCATGCCGAGGCGCTCGGCGACCTGCATCACCTTGTCTTTAAAATCCTGCGTGACGTTCTCGATGCCGATGACGTTGACGAGGACGATGCGCGCGTCGGTCGAGACGGTGCTGTCGTCCGTGCCGGTGAAGGTGGCGGCGGCGAGTCCGCTGTCGCCGCCGTTGGTCTCGCTCATGTGGGAAGCCTCCTGTCGGGCCGAACGGCCCCGGGAATGAAGGGCGGCGGGGCGGCCGGCGGCCGGCGCGGCGGTGTCGCCCCGGCTGCGGGTAAGGCTCGGCCGAAGGCCCGCGGCCCGAAGGTTTGAGAACGCGGCGCGGCCGGGCCGC
>DATMVI010000513.1:0-9714 GCA_035563275.1 Pyrinomonadaceae bacterium | reverse complement strand
TCGTCGAGGTTCCCGTGCCGCACGAGCGCGTCGTCAGGCAGGTGGTCTACGTGGAGCGTGAGACGCGGCCGGCGCGCGCGCGACGCCCGACGCCGCCCGCCGCGACCGGCGCGCGCGAAGAGCGCGAAGGCGACGCCGGCCCGACCAGCTACTTCACCGGCGTGGACATGGCCGAGTTCCGCCCCGCCGACGAGATGAAGATTCGCGTCATCAAGCGCGGCCGCGCCGACGACGAGCCGGAAAGGAAGGCGAGATGAGACGGACGGGAGGGCGGAATGCGGGAGGCGGGAGCCAAAAGGCGGGAGGCCGGGCGCGCGTCGGGCGCGCGGCGACTTCGCTTTCGACGTTCTCCCTCTGCCTTCTCCTGTCTGCCTTCTGCCTCCCGCCCCCCGCCCCCGCCGCGGCGCGCGAAGGTTGGGCCGGGCAGGACGCCAAGTCGCAGGTCATCGTGCCGATGCGCAGCGGCGCCTTCGTCGTCTTCACGACCGACATCGTGCCGGCCGGCGCGTCCGAGGTCGCCGCCGGCTTCATCGAGTCGGAGGAGAGCCCCAACCACATCCACCGCGTCTTCGTCGACCGCAAGAGCGACCTGTTCTTCGGCTACGAGCTTTCGGTCGAGCCGGTGGCCGCCTCGCGCCAGTTCCGCGTCTCCGTCCGCCCCCTGAGCGCCGCCTACGAGCAGCAGTTGCGCGCCCGCCCCGACTTCCGCGGCCGGCGACTCCACCCGAGCTACAACCCCTCGGCCTTCCCCGCGCGGCCGCAGCTCGTCGGCGACGGCGACACCTTCGCGCTCGACGTGCTGCGCAACCCGCGGACGGGGACGAAGATCGTGGACGTGGTGACGGTTTCGTTCGACGACCCGCGCCTTCAGGAAGCGCCCGAGAGCGCGCGCCCGCCGCGCGACTTCAGGCTCGAAGACGTGCAGATGAAGGTCACCGGCTACCGCCTCCTCGTCGACGGCGAGCAGGTGGCGCGCTCGACGAGCGGCTGCTCCGGCCCGCTCGTCTGGTTCTCTCTGACGGGGCGCGGCCGCTTCATCTTCTCGCTCGTGCCGCGCCCCGGCTACGACTTCCGCAAGGTCGGCACGGTGAGCCACAACAAGATCGACTTCGCGTGGGAGGGCACGCGCTTCGAGTGGGTGTCGAGCCTGCCCGTCGTCGTCGGCGGCGGCAACTGGCACCTGTGGGTCTTGCGCGACCCCGACTACTCCTACGACCTCTTCGAGCGCGACCCGGCGGCCGAGGGCAAGGAGTCGTCCTCGGTCGGGCAGGCGGCCTCGCGGATGCGCGAGCGCGGCGCGCGCGCCGAGTTGGTCGAGCCGTCCGAGACGCCGCGCCCCGCGCCGCCCAGACGCGCCCGCGTCGCCATCGGCGCGGCCGACCGTGTCGAAAGTCTTCTCCCGAAGAAGTGAAGAGATTTCGGATTTAGTCGTCGGCCGTCGGCCGCCGGTTCTTCGCCTTCGCCGACCGCCGACAACTATCAATCTAAAATCCAAAATTCCCGCAACTCTCCTACGAAATCGTTTTTGAACGGATCGGGGCGGCGCACGTGTGTGCGTTCGCCCTCGCGATTCCGTCTGCCCAAACCACGCCGGCCGGCCGGCCGCCCCGTCTCCCGCGGCCCGCCAGACGCACGAAGGAGACGACTCGATGAACAAGCACGGGTTCTTCGCCACCATCATCGCCCTGTTAATTCTTCCCGCCGCCGCGCGCGCGCAGGACGGGCGCGCCGCGCCGCGCGTCGAGGTCGGCGCGCAGTACAGCTCGCTCACCATCACCCCGCCCGGCTTCCGCTCGGAGAACTCGCCGGCCGTCGGCGCGCGCGTCACGTACAACTTCACGGACTACTTCGCCGTCGAGGCCGCGGCCAACCTCTCCGTCGAAGATGCGGCGCGCACCTACACGACCGGCGGCCGCTACCAACAGCTTCAGGCCGGCGTCAAGGTCGGCCGCCGCTGGCGTCGCTTCGGGCTCTTCGCCAAGGCGCGGCCCGGCTTCATCAGTTTCGGCGAGGCGGGGCGGCCCGACTTCGCGCCCGTCCTCGGCCCCGGCGGCGTCATCGAACTCCCGTTCATCGCCGAGGGGCGGAAGACGCACTTCTCCGCGGACGTGGGCGGCGTCGTCGAGTTCTACCCTTCGCGCCGCGTCGTGGTGCGCTTCGACGCGGGCGACACCCTCGTCCGCTACGGCGAGCACGACGAGTTCGGCCCCGCCATCACGCTGCCCGGCGGCGGCGTCCGCCAGACCGTCATCCGCGCCCCGGCCGAGGTCGCGCACAACTTCCAGTTCGAGGCGGGCGTCGGCTTCCGCTTCGGCGGCGGCGCCGAGGTCGAGCCGGAGGCCGGCGGCGCGGGCGCGGCCGGGCTGCGCCGCTTCGAGGTCGGCGCGCACTTCACCACGCTCTTCTTCAACACGCCCGAGTCGCGCTTCAACGAGCTGAACTTCCCGCCCTTCCGCGACAACTTCGGCGCCGGCACGCGGCCCGAGGAGGGCTTCGGCGCGCGCGTCGGCTTCAACCTCAACGAACACTTCGCCGTCGAAGCCGAGGGCAACTTCTTCCCGCGCGAGGAGTTCGCGAACAACTCTTCGGGGGGCTCCGCGAAGCAGTTTCAGGCGGGCGTCAAGGCGGGCCGGCGCTGGGAGCGCTTCGGGCTTTTCGCCAAAGCGCGGCCCGGCTTCGTCAACTTCAGCCGCACGCTGCGGCTGACGGGCACGGAGGTCATCCCTTTCGGCGGCCAGCAGTTCGTCGTCGGCCGCTTCGACATCGAGAGCCGCACCTACTTCTCGATGGACGTGGGCGGCGTCGTCGAATACTACCCGCTGCGCCGCTTCTTCACCCGCTTCGACTTCGGCGACACCCTCGTCCGCTACGGCGAGCGCCGCGACGCCGGCTCAGACCCGGCCCGCCCCGTCCGCGACATCCGCCCCGAGACCGAGCACAACTTCCAGTTCTCGGCCGGCGTCGGGGTGAGGTTCTGAAACAAAGTAGACAGTAGACAGTAGACAGTAGACAGTAGAAAAACCTTCCCTGCCCGCGGCCGTGGTTAATACCTATGGCGCGTGGCAAAGAAGGTCTTTCTACTGTCTACTGTCTACTGTCTACTGTCTACTGTCTACTGTCTACCGTCTACTTCTTCCTGTCCGGTATCAGGTCTCCGGTGAAGAGTTCGACGACGGCTTTGGCCGTGCCGAGGACGGGGATCAGGTCGAGGCCGACGTGCGCGGCCCCGCGCACCGTGCCCTTGCGCCTGAGCGCGCGGCCGGCCGTGCCGACGACGACCGCCGTGCCGACGAAGGGGATCGGCCTGAGCAGTCGCTTCGCCAGCTTCCAGCCGCCCGCCCGCGCCGCCCTGCGCGCCACTTCCCTTTTCGTCATAGCCAGCAACCCCCTTTACAACCCCGACCCCGCCCGCGGCGCCCGACGCCTCTTTTCGATTCACGATTTACGATTCGCGATTCGCCGCTTTTCTCCGACCCACGGCCGTCATCTTTCCAGCCGGGCGCGGGCGCGCTGGAGGAAGGTGCGCATCATGTCGGCGACGCCGCGCTGGAGGGCGTCGCTGAGGCGGCTCTGGCCGGCGAGGCCGGCGAGCGTGTGGAGCTGGCGCGCGTGCTCGCGGCGCAGCTCGACGCGCTGCTCGATGCGGATGCGCGTCACGTCGCCGCGCGGCTCGAAGGTGGCCGCGTAGCGCAGGAAGTTCTGCCGCTCGCCGGTGACGGGTGACCACTCGATGCGGCCCGCCTCGTTGATCGACTGGAAGACGGCGAACGCCTGCCGGATCGAGCCGACGACCGGAACCTCGGCCCGGATGAGCCAGCGCGCGACGCCCCCGGCCTCGGCCGAGATGCGCTCGACGTTCGGCATCAGCTCGACGAAGTTGCGCAGGTCGCTCAGAAACTCGCGCGCCCGCTCCGCGCTCGTCCGCCACTCCATCTGCTCGCTGAAAACCGCCTTTAGTTGGAACATAAGCAGAACGTCGGCCGTGAATCGTAAACCGTTGTTGTCGGTCGTCGGCCGCCGGTTCGTGCCCCCGCCGGCGGCCGACGACTTATCTTCACCATCCACGATTTAGGATTCAAGCCTTTTACGATTTCTTAAAGAATCGGTTGAAAAAGGAACGAGTTGAAGAAGAGCCGCGTCGTCGAGCGCCAGATGGCGCGGAAGTTGGGGTCTTCGGCGTAGAGCACGACGTGGCCCTTGCCCGTCGGCTCGTCCACGACGTAGGCCGTGCCGCGCAGGAGCCTCTCGGTCGTCGGCCAGATGAAGCCGGCGACGTGGAGCGGCTGCCGCTCGTCGGCGTCGAAGACGACGGCGTTCGTGCCCTCCTTCGAGGGGCGGAAGAAGTAGCCCGAGTCGACGAGCACGGGCAGCGTCGCGGCCTCGTAGCCGTAGGTCAGCGGCGTGGTGCGGTCGAGCGTGGCGCGGAAGATGGCGCCGGGCACGGCCTCGGGGACGCGGCCGGGGCGGGCCGACGGCGAGGCGATGGGCGGCAGCCCCGGCGCGGCCCCCTCCATCTTCTCGGTCTGCGAGTCGGCGATCTCGCGCTGCTCGGGCGTCGAGGCCGCCGGCCCGGACTGCGCGCCGCGCCTCTGCGCCCCTTGCGCCTCGCCGCCGGGCGCGGGCGTCGGCGTCGGGGTGGCCTGCGCCTCCGAGCCGCCCGAAGGCTTCTGGTCGTCGTCGTCGCTGCCGACGAGGCGCGACGAGGTCAGGTTCACGTCCTTGAGCGCGCCGAAGACGGCCGCGCCCTTGACGAGCACGAGCGTGCCGCCGCGCTCGACCCACCCGCGCAGCTGGTCGGCGCCGGGCTTGCCGAAGCGCGCGAAGTATTGGCCGGGCGAGCCGTCGGGCAGGATGATGACGTTGTAGTCGTCGAGGCGCGCGGAGCGGATGGCCTGAATCGTCATCGGCGTGAAGTCCACGCCCATGCGGTCGAACGTCCACCACAGGGCGCCGTAGCCGGTGACGCTGACCGGCTCGTCGGCCGCGACGATGATCCTCGGCTTGCGCAGACTGACGACCGTCTCGGAGCCGACGGCCACGTCGCCCGTCTCGGTGAAGCCGGTCTGGACGGCGGCGACGGTCACGCCCGTCTCGCGCGCGATCTGGGCGATGCGCTCGTGCAGGTTGTCGGGGTTGCGCGAGACGCGCGCCACCACCGTCCCGCGCGGCCAGTCGCGCCCGCCCGCGTTCAAAGTTCGGGTGGCGACGGCGAGCTTGTAATCCTCTTTCAGCAGGCGGTAGACGAGCGAGGCCGCGCCGTTCGACTCGTAAGGGATGACGTAGGCCACCTGCGCGCGGCCCGTGACGCCGCCCTCCGGCGCGACCGCCGAGCCGAGCACCAGCGGCGTGACCACCGGGTGCGACACGCCCCCGCCCGGCTCGGCGCGCTCGCCGGCGTGCGGCCGCGGCGCCGGCAGTTGGACGGGAGTCGCCGTGAGCGGCGCGGCGTCTTCAGTCCAGAAAGCCTCGACGCCGAAGGCGAGCGGCAGCGACCACGCGGTCACGTCGTAGAAGCCGTAGCCCTCCTTGTTCGCGCTGCGCAGCTCGTTGCGCTCGAAGCGGGCGAGCTGCTCGCGCTCGAAGGCCGCGTCGAGCGGCGTGTGCGCTTCGAGCAGAGCCTTCGCGATGCGTTTCGAGGGCTGCGCGAGGTCGACGACGTAAGCGCCCGCGGGGAAATCTCTCGCGCGGGCCGGCGAGTCCTTGCCGGAATAATCGTGCGCGCGCGCCGAGCGGAAGGGGGCGGTCGCCCGCTGCACCTCGACGCCGGCGCGGAGCAGGTTCTCGACCAGCTCGGCGGCCGCGCCGGGGTTGCGGCCCGGCAGCAGCACGAAGCGGCGGACGGGGCCGCGCTGCCCCTCCTCGACCGCCGTGCGCCTGAACTCGTAGAAGTCGCGCACGCGCGCCTCGCGGTTCGAGGCGGCCGTGGCCAGCGTCGTCAGCGAGGCGACGAAGTGCTTGGCGATGCCGGAGCGCATCGTGACGATGGTGTCGTCGTCGCGCCTCCATCTCAGGCCCTTCCAGCCGCCGGAGTCGGTCTCGTAGGTCATGCCGGTCGCGCCCTGCAAAGAGGGCCACGAATCCCAGTAGCCGGGGTAGAAGAGGTCGAAGATGTCCCGGACGTAGAAGTCCCAGTTGCGCTGGTCGAACTGCGCGGCGTTGGCGCGGCCGAAGGCGGCGAGCCAGCGCTCGGTCGGCCCGGGCGGGAGGTTCGGGTTGACGGGGAGCGCGGCGGGCGGGAAGAAGAACTGCGAGGGCTGGCCGTGGTGGTCTACGGCCACCTGCGGGTTCCATTCGAGGTAGGCGCGCTGCATGTTCTTCGTCTCGACCTGCGAGGTGGCGACGTTGTCGCGGTTGAGGTCGAAGCGGTAGCGGTTGACGCGCCCGTAGACCGACCACGGCTCGTCGTGCTCGGCGGCCGAGGGGTCCGGGTTGCCGTTGCCGAAGGAGTTGTACCACGTGACGAAGCGCTCGTGGCCGTCGGGGTTGGCGCAGACGTTGACGAGGGCGACGCTGTTGCGCAGCATCTCCAGCGTGGCCGGCTCCTCGGAGGCGGCGAGCTGGTAGACGACCTGCATCATCGCCTCGAACGAGGCCGACTCGTTGCCGTGGATGGTGTAGCTGAGCCAGACGACGACCGGGGTGCTGCCGACGAGGCGCTGCGCCTCGGCCTCCGGCAGCCCGCGCGGGTCGGCGAGCCGCCGCATGTTGGACCTGATCTCTTCGAGGCGCGCGATGTTCTCGGGCGCGCTGATGGCGACGACGTGCTGCATCCGGTACTCGTTCGTCAGCCCGATGTCGAAGACGCGGACGCGGTCGGAGGCCGCCTGCGCGATGGAGGAGATGACGCGCTCCATCATCGCGTAGTTGGTGTGGAACTCGCCTACGTCGTAGCGCAGGACTGTCTGCGGGCGGGGCACGTTCTCGCGGTAGGGGCCGCGCGCGTAGAAGTCGAAGCGGTCGGCGCGCTCCTGCGCCGGGGCGGCCGACAGGCAGACGAGGACGAGCGCGAGGGCGGCGAGCGGGCGGGCTGGCTTTCTCATCTCCGGGGCGTGCTTTCTCTTTCGCGTCAGGTGTGTTAAAGACAGGCGCGATATTAACTCGGCCCCCGGCCGATTAACAATTGAAGAGTAGACGGCGGTCGACGGCCGGCAGGCTCCGCGTCACCGCGGCCGGGGCCGGCGGCGCGAACGGTATGACGGCGGCCGCCCGTCTACCCGCTACCGACCGCGGTCTGCCGTCTGCTTCCCTTATGCGCGAGATTCACACCGAGATCGAGATCGAAGCCGCGCCCGAAGAGGTGTGGCGGGTGCTGACGGACTTCGGCGCTTACCCTTCGTGGAACCCGTTCGTGAAGAGCGTGAGCGGCGAGCCGCGCGAGGGCGGGCGGCTGGAAATCTTCGTGCAGGTGCCGGGGGGGCGCGGGATGAGGTTCACGCCCGAGGTGCTGCGGGCCGAGCCGGCGCGCGAGTTGCGCTGGATCGGCCGCATGCCCCTGAACCTCTTCAACGGCGAGCACATCTTCCGGCTCGAACCCGCCGGGCCGGGCCGCACGCGCTTCCACCACGGCGAGCGCTTCACGGGCCTGCTCATCCCCTTCATGGGCGGGACGCTGCGGAAGGTGCGCCGCGGCTACCTTTTGATGAACGAGGCGCTGAAGGCCCGCGTCGAGGGCGCGGCCGGGGGGACGCGATGAGCCGAGACTACGCGACGAGCGCGCAGGGCGAAGACGCCTGCCCGCGCTGCGGCGAGGGGCCTTTGAAGGCTTGGTACGAGTTGAGCGAGGACGAGCGCGAGGTGGCCTCGCGCCTCCCCGCCGCGGCCCACTTCACCCCGCAGGAGCGCGCCGCCCGCCACCGCTTCTGCACGCGCTGCTGGCACGAGGAGCAGACCGGCGCCCCGCGCACGGCGTGAGACCAATTAAGAATTGAGAATTAAGAACGGAGCGCCCGCCGCGCCCTTCAGGACTGACGACCACGCCGATTCTCAATTCTCAACTCTTAACTCTTAACTCTTAATTCTTATGGAGAACGTTTACGCCTGCTCTAACTGTAGCTTCGAGTCGCCGTTCTATCTGGCGGACTGCCCGGAGTGCGGGCGGGGCTTTTTCAACCTCAAGGCCGCGGCGCAGGCGCGGACGAGCTACGGGGGCGCGGCCGGCGTCGCCGCGCAGCCCGCGGCCGCGGGCGAGACGCGCGTCTGCTACAAGTGTGACCACGAGACGCGCGAGCCGGTCGAGCGCTGCCCGCGCTGCGGCAACCGCCGCGTGCTGACGACGAAGGGCATCCGCGCGCTCGGCGGCGTGCTCGTCGCGCTGGGGCTGTTCCTCGTCACCTTCATGGGCGCCATCTCGGTCATCGTGGCCGGCATCATCATCCGCTCGTCCGACCCGGCGGCGACTACGCGCTTCGACGGCGGGACGAAAGAGATCGCGCTCATCTTCGGCATCTTCGGCCTCGTCATCGCCTTCGGCGCGGCCTGCACCGTCGGCGGGGCCATGCAGCTCGCCCGCGGCCGGCGCAGCAAGACGATGGTGCGCGTCGTCATGGGCATCTTCTTCGCCATCATCGTCGTCGCCGAAATCATCTACGTCGTCCTCGACTGACAACTCCAGACTTCCAAAAGAGGGAGAGTGAACATGAGAAGAACTTTCGCGCGGACGTTGACGATCCTCGCCGCCGCGGCGGCGCTCGTCTTCCAGCAGGCCGCGGCCGCCGCGCCGCAGGCCGCCACCATCACCGACAACGCGACCGTCCCCATCGAGTTCATCACCACTTCGTGCTCGGGCGAGCCGGTCATCATCAACGGCGAGTCGCACGTCGTCTTCCACGCGACGGGGACGCCGGGCGGGCAGCAGGTCGCCCGGTTCCACATCAACTTCCGGCTGAGCGGCGAGTCGGCCTCCGGCGCGCGCTACGTCGTCAACGAGACGGTCAACAGCACCGAGACGCGCGACGCCGACGGCGCGCCCTCCACCTTCGCCTCCGTCAGCCACCTCAACGTGGTCTCGACCGGCGGCGCGGAGAACCTCCGCGTCCGCACCACCATCCACACCACCGTCAACGCCAACGGCGAGATCACCGCCACCAGCTTCGAGTTCACCACCGAGTGCGGCGGGTGAAAAAGCCGTGCGGGGGCGAAAGCCGCGAGCCGTAAGTCGGCAATCGTGAACCGTCGAAACCGCGGGGCGCCGCCGCGGCCTGAAGGCTTCAGGCCGCGGCGGCGCCCCGCGCGTCTTTACCGTTCGACGCTTCACGATTCGCGGCTTCTGGTTATTCCGTCGTAGGCGGCGCGGACGGCGGACATGCGCGCGCGGAGTTCGGAGTTGAGGGCGGCGGGCGAGTCGAAGCCGGCGCGGCGGGCGAGGTCGCCGAGGAGCGGGTGATCCGCGGCCGGCGGCAGGCGCGTCGAGCGGCCGGCGAGCAGGCGCAGGTCGTGGTCGAGCCGCCGCAGCAGCGCGTAGCCCTCGCACAGCGCCTCGAACTCGCGGGCGGGGAGCGACCCGGCGTCGCGCAGGCTTTCGAGCGTGGCCCGCGTCGAGCGATCTGCGCCCGCGTCCGGCACGCCGTCGCGCAGTTGCAGGTAGCGGGCGGCGAAGTAGACGTCGAGCATCCCGCCCGGCCCGTACTTGATGTCCGTGCCCTGCCGCGCCCCGCGGCGCGCGCGCTCGCGCTCAAGCCGCTCGCGCACGCGCCGCGTCTCGGCCCGCAGCGTCTC
>DATMVI010000512.1:0-13071 GCA_035563275.1 Pyrinomonadaceae bacterium | reverse complement strand
GCGCGCGGCAACCGGCGGCTCAGGACAAGTCGCTCGAAGAGCGCGTGGCCGGGGCCGAGGCGCAGGCGAAGAAGGCGAGCGAGGCCGTCTCGAAGCAGCTCGGCTCGATCACCTTCGGCGGCGACATACGCCTCCGCTACGAATCCTTCTACGGCCAGACGAACGCGCTGCCCTCGGCCGAGAACCCGGGCGCGCTCGGCAACCCGCTCTCGACGCGCCAGCGCCTGCGCGTGCGCGCGCGCTTCGGCGCGAGGGGCAAGATCGGCGACCATTTCGAGTGGGGGTTGCGGCTCGCCACCGGCTCTTTCGCCGACCACGTCTCGACGAACCAGACGCTCACGGACTTCTTCACGCGCAAGAACTTCGCGCTCGACCTCGCCTACGTCACCTACAAGCCGGCGGCGCTCCCCGGCTTCCAGATTCAGGCCGGCAAGTTCGAGACGCCGTGGACGCGCACCGAGATGACTTGGGACAACGACCTCAACCCCGAGGGCGTGACCGAGAGCTACGCGCGCGCGTTCGAGAAGTCGCTGGTGCGCCGCGTCGAACTCGTCGCGTGGCAGTCGCCCTTCCTCGAACGCAGCAGCGCCTTCGTGCTCGGCGCGGACGGCCGCGTAGACTTCGAGGCCTCGGGCCGCGCGGGCCGCGACCTCGCGCTCTACGGCGCGCAGGCGCGCGCCGAACTCGGCCTCTCGGAGAACGTCACGCTGCGACTCTCGGCCGCCGACCTCTACTTCTCGGGGACGCAGTTCATCACGCCGGCGCAGGTCTTCGGCGCGAACATCCAGCTCCCGGTCACCGTCACCATCCCGGCCTCGGGCACGACGCCGGCGCGCACCGTCACGGCGCAGGTCTCCGTCCCGCGCGACCTTCTGGTGAGCGGCAACGCCAACCTCGGCCTCTCGCTCGCCTCGACCAACGCCGTCGGTCGCGACGGCCGGCTCGCCTCCGGCTACAACCTCGTAGACCTCATCGGCCGCCTCGACCTCGCGCACAGCGAGCGCTGGCCCGTCACGCTGCTCTTCAACTACGTCGTCAACACGCAGGCGCGCGACTTCACGGCGCCCGGCGCGGGCGGGCGCGATGTCTTCGTGCGCAACGACGAGGGCAGCGGCTACTGGGCCGAGGCGCAGGTCGGCAAGACGCAGCGGCGCGGCGACCTGCTCTTCAACTACACCTTCACGCGGATCGAGAAAGACGCCGTGCTCGCGCCCTTCAACGGCAGCGACCTCGGCGTCTTCACGGACGTGCGCGTCCACCGCCTGACGGCCTCCTACGCGGCCGACTCGCGCGTCGTGCTCTCGCTCATCGGCCTCTTCACGCAGCGCCCCAACGGCCTCGGCGGCGTCTTCGGCGCGACGCCGCCCGGCTCGCTCGAACGCACCCAGACGCGCCTCCAGTTCGACACCACTTTCCGCTTCTGAAACGAGGGCGGCGGGCGCCGGGGGCCGGGCGGCGGGGAGGGCGAGTCGTCTTCCCCGGCGCCCGGCCCCGTCGCCCGCCGCCCTCCGAAAAGAATCATTGATTCTGCGCGGGCGGCGTGCTAATCTCCGCGCCACTCCGGCCGGTTTCCTAAGACACCAACCCTCGCCAGCTATCAGCCCTAACCGCCGGAGCGAGATCGCGAGCTTCGCACGGCCCTTCTCGTCCATTCAATCGTACGGAATCCAGATTGGCGGTCGCGCGGGCGGCCCCGGCGCGGATTTGACTGGCGCGGACGCGGCCGACGCCTAACCCACACACCCCCATTCATTCAGCAAAGGAGAGCTGACCGATGAGATTTAAGCTTGCAACTTTAACCCTCGTGGCCGTGACGGCCTTCGCCCTGACCATCCCCGCCGCCCCGCCGCCCGCGGCCGCGGCCGCCGACCCGGCCTCCGAGCAGATTCGCGCCATGATGACGCGGCTCAACGACCAGCTCGCCGCCTCCGGCGCGCCCTTCCGCGCCGACTACGCCGAGTACATCACCGGCGGCGACGCGGCGGGCCAGACCGTCTTCTTCAACAACCGCGGCAACAAGCAGCTCGCCGCGCACTTCGTCCCCGGCGACCCGCGCCGCGGCGGGGCCACCAACATCACCTACATCATCGACCAGACCGAAGGCGCGCCCGACGCCCTGACCACCGCGCAGACGAACGCCGCCATCGACCGCGCGATGGCGACGTGGGACGGCGTCAACTGCTCGCACATCCCGATCACGAAGCTGCCCGACATCCCCGGCACCGACCTCGGCGTCATCGAGTTCCAGAACGGCCTCGGCGGCTCGCCGTTCGTCTTCGCCGACATCACGCACGCCGGCTGGCTGCCGGGCGGCATCCTCGCCCCGAACGTCATCGCCGTCACCTTCACCTTCATCTTCATCAACCCGGACAGCACCCCGACCGACATCGACAACAACGGCAAGGCCGACACGGCCTTCCGCGAAATCCTCTACAACAACGCCTTCGTCTGGAACATCAACGCCGACATCGACGTGGAGACGATAGCGCTGCACGAGGCGGGCCACGGCCTCAGCCAAGGCCACTTCGGCAAGGCCTTCATCACGAACAGCAACGGCAAGCTGCACTTCTCCCCCCTCGCCGTGATGAACGCCGCCTACAGCGGCGTCCAGCAGAACCTCGCCGGCACGGACAACGCCGGCCATTGCAGCATCTGGGGCTCTTGGCCTAACAACTAGGAAGTTTCCAGTTCAAGGCGGGACAGAGACAGAGCCGCGGGCGGATTGAGTGTCATCGGCACTCAACCCGCCCGCGGCTCTGTCTGCGGCACCTTCTGACGCCGCCAGTTAAAGCCGACGCCTACTTGCGCGAGACGACGATAGGCTCAATCGTGGGCGGGAGCTGGTGCAGCTCGCTCCGCGCGAAGCCGGCGTTGGCGAACATCCGCTCCAGCTCGGCGAAGGTGTAGGCGTCGCCGGCCGGCGTCGAGCCGAGCATCATCAGGCTGAAGGCGGCCGGGATGGGCGGCGAGACGCGGTCTTCGTTCGGCACCATCTCCAGCGTCACGGCCCGCCCGCCCCCGGCCAGCGAGGCGTGAACCTTCCGCAGCAGTCGCTCGCAGGTCGGCGGGTCGAAGTGGTGCAGGAAGTTCGTCAATAGCACGTAGTCGTAGCCCTCGCCGTACTCGACCGAGAAGGCGTCGCCCTCGGCGGTGCGGAAGCGTTCGGCGACGCCGGCCGCGCGCGCGTTCTCCTTCGCCACTTCGAGCACGCCCGGCCAGTCGAGCGCGACCACCTCGGCCCGCGGGTTGGCGCGCGCGAAGGCGATGCCGTAGAGGCCGTGGCCGGCGGCGATGTCGAGCACCTTGAGCGGCCCGGCCTCGGCGACCTCCAGCCGCTCGGCGATGAGCTGCGCGGGCAGCGCCGCCATCGGGGCCATCGCGCGCGCGAACTTCACCCAGACCGGGTTCTCCGGCGCGACCGTCCCGCCCCCGGGCAGCACCGTGCCGCCCGCGCGGACGGCCGACGCGAGGTCTGCGAACCCGCCCATCAGCGTCGGCGCGAGCAGGAACTCGACCGAGCCGCCGAGGTAGGCCGGCGAGCGGCGGTCGAGGAACACGGCCGAGTCCGGCGTCAGACGGTAGCCGCCCCCCTCCTTCGTCAGGAAGCCGATGATGACGAGGTAGTCGCACAGCACGCGCATCCCGCGCTCCGAGGTCTGGCAGCGCGCGGCCAACTCGCCGACGGACTGCGCGCCCTCGCCGGCGGCGGTGAAGACTTCGAGCTCGATGGCCGCCTTGAGGGCCGCGGTGCGCTGGTACGAGTTGATCGTCTCGAAGAAATGCTCGGGCGAGGGCGGGTTCTGTCCGGGGGGCGGCGGCATAAGGGTTTTCTCCTCGGAAGAGGGCCGGTGAGTGTTGAGTGCCGAGGGCTGCGGACTGAGTTGAAAGCAACCGCCTTCGACTCGGCACCCGGCCCTCGGCACTCGCCACTTCTTTATCTAACGATCTCGAAGTCCGTCCACGCGGCGACGGACGCGTGTTTCTCGTCGGCGAGCGCGTCGGTGACGAGGACTTGGAGGACGTACTCGCCGGGCGTGAGGTCTGTGCCGAGGCGGAAGCGGCTGCTCACCTGCACGCGCGTCGCGCCGGACTCCTGCGGCTGCCGCTCGGGGTCGAGCGGCGTGACCTTGCCGGCGAAGACCATCCGGCCGTCGCGGAAGAGGCGCATCTGCGTGCGGAGCTGCGGGCGGGCGGCCCCCTGCGCCGACTTCGCGTTGTAGACGTTGAAGTGGTAATCGACGAGCGCGCCGGGCCGGAAGCGGCGCACGGCCGCGCTGCTCATCGGGTCGGCCGTGTCGAGGCGTCCGCCGCCCGCCGAGGCCGCCGCCACCGAGGCGTTGGCCGTCTCGGCCGAGTAGCCGCTGCCCTCCATGACGAGGCCCGAGAGCGCGAGGCGGTTCTTCTTCAGGTCGGGCACTTCGATGAACTGGCTCGCCGAGCCGAGCCGCTCGGTCGCGGCGTCGCGCACGGCCACGCGCAGCTGGTACGCGCCCGCCTTCTTGACGGGGACGGCCATGATGTAGACCAGCCCGTCCTCGACGACGCGCCGCAGCGTCTCGCCGCGCGCGCGCACCGTCTCCGTGCGGTTGACCTGATCGACCACCTGCCCGCCGTCGCCGACCGTCAGGGCCACCAGATCGATGACCGCCTTCTGCCAGCCGTCGGCCTCCTCCTCGAACTCGAAGCGGCGCATGTCGATGTGCATGAGCGAGCTGACGAAGGAGCCTTTCTGCGGGTCGGCGCTGAAGAGCGAGGTGAGGCGCAGGTCGATGTCGCCGGCGGCGACGGGCGAGGAGAGCGCGCCGTAGAGCTGCTCGATGCGCGTGCGCGCGACGGGGCGCGCCGTCTCCTCGTCGGGCACGCCGAAGAAGCCGGCGCGCGTGCGCACGCGCAGCCCCGGCCGCCTGACCTTGACGCTCAGCTCGTGGAAGCGCGGGCGGCCCGCCTCGCGCTCGAAGGTCTTCTGCGGCGGGCGGAAGCCGATCAGGTAGTAGCCGCTCTGGTCTTCGAGGACGCGCTCGACGCCGCCCGACAGGTCGTTGCGCTCGCGCACGGCGAAGCCGCCCGTCTCCTCGGCGAGGAAGGTGAGCGGCACCTGCGTGCCGGCGTAGAAGTTCCCCCGGCGGCTGAGCATCCCGGTGATCTCGTTCGTCGAGAGGCTGGCCGTGTTGTCCTCGGCCGTCAGCCCGAGCACGGGCAGGCCGCGCGCGTCGACGGTGTAGATGACGACGGCCGCGTGGTTCGCCAGCGCCGTCAGGCGGCGCAGCTCTTCGAGCACGCCGCTGTCCACGTAGGGCAGCTTCCCGTCGAGCGAGACGAACTCGAACCCCTCGGAGAACATCAGGACGGACTTGCGGCCGGGCAACTGCTCCATCCCGCGGATGATGAAGCTGAGCGCGCCGAGCGTGCCGACCGAGAAGGTCTTCTCGCTGCGGAAGTCGTCCAGCTGCTCCATGCGGCCGGCGGCGCTTTCGCGCCGTTCCGAGCCGGGGACCGCCTGCCCCGTCTCCCTGTCGACCGCGGTGGGCGACTGCTTGTCGAGCAAAGCCTGCGGGTCGATCTGGATGGGCGCGAACGAGCCGACGCCGACCGAGCCGCGCGGGTACCAGCGCACGCGGTCGATGGCCTTGTGTAGAAGCTGCTTGTCGCTGGTGAACTGCTGCAACGCGCCCATGCCGGCGCTCGTGCGGACGACGGCGACGAGGTCGCGCGGCTGCATCTGCTCGTCCACGAACTTCCGCAGCGCGCGGCGCACGTCGACGAGGCTCTCGAACGACGAGTTGAGGTCGTCGACGACGAGCGCCACCGTGCGGCGCACGTCGCCGGCGCGCAGGCGCGCGGGCGGCAGCGGCGGGGCCGTCTTGTCCGCCGAGCGGCGGGGCGCGGGGGCCGCCGCCGCGGTCGCCGTCGTCGCCGTCGCCGTGACGTAGGAGAAGTTGGTGAGCTCCTGACGCTCCCCGGCGAGCGTGACCTCGAACTCGTCGGGCGCGAGGTCGGTCACCTGCCGCCCGCGTTTGTCCACCACCACGGCGTCGAACTGGACGAGGTTCGACGTGATGCGCACCACGTCGTCGTCCGCGTTCTCCTGCGGTGTGGCCGCGGGTTGCCGCCGCGGCGGTTGCTGCGGTAACTGCTGCCGCCGGTTGAAGACGGACGGCGGCGCTTGCCGTTGCCGCGCGGCGTCCAGCGCCAACGCGTGCGCGGGGCCGAGCAGGAGCGTCAGGGTGAGCAGGATACTTCTTTTCATGTGACGAGGTTTTCTTTCCGCGGGATGAGCGGCCGTGGGGCCGCGCGACTTGACGGCTTAGATTCTCCCACAACGTGGCCGCGATGTCTCTCCGCGCGCGGACGATTTCGCGAACATCGTCCACTTAAATCGCCGCCCGCGCGGGTTCAAAAAAATGGCCGTAAATACCGAGTTTTAGATTCTCCAGAAGAATGAAAAAACATCTTCAGCTTTTCGGATGGAGCCCCGCGCGCGCCCCGCCGCCGGACGGAAAATGCGGCCCATTCTTCGCCGCCGCAAGGCCCGCCGACGGGAACAATAGTTGCAGACGTAGCCTGTCGCCGCGACGCGCCCAACGGCCGTCGCCTTCTTAATAGATGGAATTACCGTCGGGTGTACGGACAGGTGGTTTTCGACACAAAGGGCGCGGAGGATTCACGGCGTTCACGGAGAAAGCGATCGTCTTGCCCGTGACCCCGCGTGTCGCCCGCGCCCTCCGTGTCGAAGCCGCCTCCCGCCACATCCGACGCTAACCCACACTCAGGGCAGACGGGCAATCGCTCCCCAGAGTCTCCTGCCGCCACACCGTCCCTGAAGCCGGCGGCGGGGCCCGCGGTGGCCCCGGCCGGCGAGCATCATAACGAGGAGGTCACAATGAGTAACTCTCTGCCCCGGAGGGGCAGCCCCAATACTTTCTTCTGGGCCCTGCTTCTCTCCCTCTTCCTGTGCCCCGCCGCCTTCGCGCAGGGCGACACCTCGACCGTGCGCGGCACGGTGCGCGACCCGCAGGGCGGGGGCGTCGGCGGCGCGACCGTCACGCTGCGCAGCCCGGCGAGGAACTTCACGCGCACCCAGACGACGAACGCCGAGGGCGGCTACGTCTTCGCGGCCGTCCCGCCCGACACCTACACGCTCGAAGCCGAGGCCGCCGGTTTCAAGAAGGTCGCCGTCGCCGACGTGCGCGCGCTGGTCGACACGCCCGTCGAGATCGACGTGGCGCTCGAACTCGGCGCCGTCACCGAGACCGTCAGCGTGACGGCCGCCACCGAGGCCCCGCTCAACACGACGGACGCCAGCGTCGGCTCGGCCTTCGAGTCGCAGCGCATCGAGGAGCTGCCCTTGAACGCGCGCAACGTCAACAACCTGCTCGCGCTCCAGCCCGGCGTCACCCGTCAGGGCGAGGTCAACGGCGGCCGCCGCGATCAGGCCAACTTCACGCTCGACGGCGTGGACATCAACGAGCAGCAGACCGGGCTCGACATCGTCAACTCCGGCAGCTTCGCCACCAACACGCCCGGCGACGCCTTCGCCAGCGTCATCCGCGTCACGCCCGACTCCGTGCAGGAGTTCCGCGTCACCACCTCGAACCCGACCGTCACGCAGGGGCGCTCCTCGGGCGCGCAGGTCTCGCTCGTCACCAAGTCGGGGACGAACGAGTGGCACGGCTCGGTCTACGAGTACCACCGCAACACCGCGACGACGGCCAACGACTACTTCAACAACGCGCTCGGCCGCGACGCCAACGGCGAGGAGATCGCGCCGCGCCCGAAGCTCATCCGCAACATCTTCGGCGGCACGGTCGGCGGCCCCATCAAGCGCGACCGCGCCTTCTTCTTCTACAGCTTCGAGGGGCGCCGCGACGCCGAGGAGGTCTCGGTGCTCCGGAACGTGCCGACGGCCACCCTGCGGCAGGGCATCGTCCAGTACCGCAACGCCGACGGCGAGATCGTCTCGCTCTCGCCCGCCGACATCGCCGCGCTCTACCCGGCGACGGGCGGCGTCAACCCGGCCGCGCTCGCCATCCTCCAGACCGCGCCGCAGCCGAACGACTTCACCATCGGCGACGGGCTGAACCGCGCCGGCTTCCGCTTCAACGCGCCGACCTCGAACTCCCTGAACGTCCACACGGCGCGCTTCGACTGGACGGTCAGCGACCGCCAGACGCTCTTCTTCCGCGCGGCCTATCAGGACGACCTCTACGAGCAGGCGCCGGCCTTCCCCGGCACGCCGCAGCCGAGCCTCTGGGTCAACCCGAAGGCCTACGCGCTCGGCCACACGTGGGCGGCGACGAACAGTCTGGTCAACAACCTGCGCGTCGGGCTCACCCGCGCGGCCTTCACGCAGCAGGGCGACAGCGACGAGCCGTCCGTCATCTTCCGCGACATCTTCGCGCCGCGCCTCTTCCAGCGCACCATCAGCCGGACGACGCCGACGTGGAACTTCGTCGACGACCTGTCGTGGATCAAGGGCTCGCACACCGTGCAGACGGGCGCCAACCTCCGCTTCATCCGCAACAACCGCGTGGACTTCCAGAACTCGTTCGACGCCGCGCTCGTCAACTACCAGTTCTACGAGACGGGCGGCTCGTCGGTGCGCGACGCCCTCGCTGACCTCGACCCCGACTTCGAGTTCGACTACGGCCGCGCGGCCGTCGCCGTCCTCGGCCGCTTCTCGCAGTACACCATCACCGGCAACTTCGACAAGTCGGGCCAGCTGCTCGCGCCGGGCAGCCCGTCGCTGCGCGCGCTCGCCACAGAGGAGTACGAGTTCTACGGTCAGGACACGTGGAAGGTTCGGCCGAACCTGACGCTGACCTACGGCCTGCGCTGGGGCGTCAACACGCCCGCCTACGAGCGCGAGGGCTTCCAGCTCGTCCCGACCACCAACCTCGGCGACTTCCTCGAACGCCGTCTGGCGAGCGCCGCCGCCGGCGTGCCCCTCAACGAGCTGATCGCCTTCGACCTCGGCGGCAAGGCCAACGACCGGCCCGGCTTCTACGAGATGGACTGGAACAACTTCGCGCCGACCGTCGCCGTCGCGTGGTCGCCTGACTTCGGCGACAACTTCCTCGGCCGGCTCATCGGCCGCTCGGGGCGCTCGGTCATCCGCGGCGGCTTCCGCATGCTGCACGACCGCATCGGCAGCCAGATCGCCGTCAACTCCGAGTTCGAGGGCTCGTTCGGCTTCAGCACCGAGACGACCAACGGGTCGAGCTCGACGAACACGACCACGCGGCTCGGGCCGCTCGTCACCGGCCTTAACCCGGACGTGCGCAGCTTCCCGCGCATCGACGCGCCGACGGCGCTGACCTTCCCGCTGTCGTTCCCGGCCGACGAGGTTGACCGCATCGTCTCCGGCATCGACCAGTCGATCATCTCGCCGGTTCACTACTCTTGGAACGTCTCCTACGGGCGCGAGCTGCCCAAGGGGCTCTCGTTCGAGGCCAGCTACATCGGCCGCTCGGCCCGCAACCTCCTGCTCGTGCGCGACGTGACGCACCTGAACAACCTCGCCGACTCGGGCTCCGGCATGGACTGGTACGGCGCGGCCGCCGCCCTGAACAACCTGCGCCTCGGCGACACGCCCATCGAGAACGCGGGCACGATCCCGTACTTCGAGAACCTCTTCCCGAACCTCGGGCCGAACCTCGCCGCCGCCTTCGGCCTAGACTTCTTCGCCGGGCTGACGCCGACGCAGGCGGCCTACGCGCTGCACGCGCGCGACGGGTTCGACGTGACCGACTACACGCTCATGCAGCAGCTCCTCGACGACATGGGCGTCTTCCCGAACGCCTTCTTCCACCCGCAGTACGCGGCGCTCCAGACGCTCTCCAGCGTCGGCCGCTCCGACTACCACGGGGCCACGCTCTCCGTCCGCCAGCGCTACCGCAGCGAGTTCCTCTTCGACTTCAACTACACGCTCTCGAAGTCGATGGACAACGCCTCGACGCTGGAGTCGCAGCGCGTGCTCTCGAACGTGGTCCTCAACCCGATCAACCCCGACCTCGAATACTCCGTGTCGAACTTCGACATCCGGCACAACATCAACGCCAACTTCCTCGTCCAGCTCCCGTTCGGCGACGGCCGCAGGTTCCTGAGCGGCATGGGCCGGCTGGGCAACGCCCTCGTCGGCGGCTGGCAGCTCACCGGCATCGTGCGCTGGCACTCGGGGCTGCCGACGGGGTCGCCGGGCGACTTCGAGTGGGCGACCAACTGGCAGACGCAGAGCAACGGCGTGCGGCTGCGCGACGTGCGCTCGGGCAACTGCGCCGACGTGAACGGCTCGCCGAACCTCTTCTGCAACCCGACGGAGGCTTACCGCAGCTTCCGCAACGCGCGGGCCGGCGAGGCCGGCGACCGCAACATCTCGACGCTCCGCCTGCCGAGCTACTTCGCGATGGACGCCGGCCTCGCGAAGAACTTCGGCATGTGGTACAACGAGAACCACAAGCTCCAGTTCCGCTGGGAGGTCTTCAACGTCACGAACACGCAGAGGTTCGGGCTGCTCTCCAGCCTCGGGCTCAACCCCGAGCCCTTCCTCGCCACGCAGGCCCCGGCCGACTTCGGGCGCTACATCGGCTCGCAGACGCCCGTCGGCGAGCAGCGGCCCGGCCGCGTCATGCAGTTCGCGCTGCGCTACGAGTTCTAAAGCGCGCCGCGCGGTGGCCGAACTCGAAGAGGGCCGGGGTCACTCCCGGCCCTCTTTTCGTCCCGGCGCGCGAGCGCGCATAATGCTCAGGCCGCGGGGGGCGGCGCCGCGGGCGCCGCGGGTCTACTTCAAAGACTCCTCCGGGGCAGCTTCCGCGCGCCGCGCGAAAAGGGGAAAGGCGGGAACAGGTTGAACGACGAAAAGAGTCAGACGAAAGACGCGGGCGCCGCGGGCGGCCCCGTGGAAGAGGCCGGCGAGACGACCGCCGCCGACATGATCGAAGGCCCCGAAGACACGCGGCCCGTCGGTGAAGGGACGACCGCCAAAGTCGCCGGCGACCCCGACCGCCCGGAAGGTTGAAAGGCCCGCCCGCCGAAGATTCGGAAAGGAGCCAGAGCATGCGCAGACTGCCACCGGCCGCCCTCGCCCTCCTGCTCGCCTCGGTGTGGCTCTCGGCCGCCGCCGTCAACGCCGTGCAGCACCGGCGCGTGCGGCTCGCCGCTTTGATGACGAAGGGCGAGTACGACCGGGCCGGGCTGGCGAAGCTGAGCCACGACGAGCGCGAGGCGCTCGAAGAGTGGCTGACCGAGTACATCGACCGCGTGACGAACGAGGCCACGACGCGGCCGCGCGCCCCGCGCGAACCGCCGGGGCTGGCCGGCGAGGAGCGCGGCGAGATTTGCGACACCGACCGCCTGCCGCGCGGCTGGGTCAAGGTGGGCGACCGCTGGAACCCGACGAAGTGCGGCAACCCCGCGACCATCGTCTACAACGTCTGGGAGGTCGAGCGCTACACGAACAAGCCCGTCGGGGCCGAGTTGGAGGTGTGCGCCGACACGCCGACGCCCTCCGGCTGGATCGAGGTCAGCGCGCGCTGGAACCCCGCGACCTGCGGCCACCCGACCGGCATCTCCGACAACGTCAAGAAGATCAAGCGCGTGCGGTAAGACTTTCGGCCCCGTGGCCGCCCGGCTTCTTCGATGAAGGGGGCGCGCACGGCGTCGTCCGGCGTCGAGCCTCGCTGTTTATTCTCGACTTTGCGGGGCGCGATAAAAGTCCGCCGTCAACCCGGCCGCCTCACGGTACCGCGCTTAATCAACCACCTCGACCGAATCCCCCGCCGATAAAATCCCTTCGACTAAGACCGCACAATACACGCCGGCAAAGGCTCCGTGCGCTTGAGCGACTTGGCGTAAGACTTCCGGGTTGTGTTCGCCCGTGTCCGGGTCGAGTGAGATCATCTTGCAACGCGGGTCGCGCTCCAGCACCGCGACCACGGCCTTCGGCCCGAGGCGCAGTCGGCGGCCGACCAATTCATCCTCGGCGAACCCGTCATCCGAAGCGAGGTCAATATAGATGTTAGACCTGAAGCGCCGTTTATCAACAGGGCCGCCCAATTCCTCCCCGATCCGCCTTAGGGTTTGCAGACTAATCAGCGACAGCGGGCGGCAGTCGGTCAGAGCGCGGTCTGAGCGCACGAGCGTGAGGTGGTTTTCACCGCGCAGTCCTTCGCCGAGCATCTCTATCAGTGCCGGGTCGTCAATGGCGACGACCGCGCCCGAAGGCGTCACGACATCCAACATCATTTCCCCCGGTTCGGCGTTCGCCGGGGTGACGCCGGGCGCGATGCCCATCGCTTCGATCAGGTTGGGCGGCTTCGACGCCCTTTCGGGGTGACGGAACCGCGGGCGGTAGAGCAGCATTCGCTGCTGCACGTTAGCGTTCAGATAGGGGAACCCTTTCCGCGCGGCCGAGTTCCTGAAGGCGTAGCAGCGGTCGCCGTAAACGCCGGAAAACCCTATGAACGACTCGGCCAGCGCCTCGCCGCCCATACTTTTCACCGGGTAGCGCCACAGACTTTCGATAGTCCCGACGGTCTTCATACCGTCACCTCCCTTTATCCAACCCGCGCGCCACGCGGAAACGACCTAACGCGCGGCGTCACCCGCCCGCGTGAGCGAGGATGAAGGCCGCGCCGTCGCCAAGATTCCAGCAGCATAACGCCCGAATTAACCCGCCGCCCGACGAGGACGCACAAGCCACGTCGCAGAGGACGGGCGCGGGAACGATATGCCGGCGCGGGTGGGGTGTCAACGCGCAGGGGCGCGCGCGGTCGGCGGGCCGTCCTGAGCGGCTGTTCACACGCGTTTTAGATTCGGTTCGGACGGATGTAACACCGGGCCGATAACATCGTGCGTCAATCATTCGCCTCTGCTGACGGCTGACGACTGATGGCTGCCGACCGGCGGCCGCGGTTTACGATTTACGATTCACGATTTACGATTTACGGACTTTATGCTTCTCCGGCAGGCCATCGCACTGACGTTCGTCGCCGCGCTGGCGGCCGCGTGCCGGCTGCTCTACGAGCGCGACCCGCTGGCGGCGGCGGTCGCCGGGGGGGCGGCGCTGGCGGGCGC
>DATMVI010000511.1:0-6315 GCA_035563275.1 Pyrinomonadaceae bacterium | reverse complement strand
CTCGCCGACCTCAAGGGCTACCGGACGGGCGGCACCGTCCACATCATCATCAACAACCAGATCGGCTTCACCACCTCGCCCGAGCAGAGCCGCTCGTCCATCTACTCGACCGACGTGGCGAAGATGACGCAGCTCCCCATCTTCCACATCAACGGCGACGACCCCGAGGCCGCCTTCCGCTGCCTGCGCATCGCGCTCGACTTCAGGCAGGAGTTCAACAAGGACGTGGTGCTGGACTTGGTCGGCTTCCGCAAGCTCGGCCACAACGAGGGCGACGAGCCGAGCTACACGCAGCCCCTCATGTACGCGCGCGTCAAGGCCCACCCCGGCGTGCGCGCCAAGTACGCGCAGAGGCTCGTGCAGGACGGCGTGGTCACGGACGACGAGGTCGAGGCGATGACGCGCGAGGCGACCGCGCACTACGAGGCTTCGCTCGCGCGCGCCAAGGAGATCGTCAGGGCCAAGCCGCCGATGCGCGAGCTGCCGCCGCCCCCGGCCGAGGAGGACGGCTCGGAGGTCGTGGAGACGCCGGTCGCGGCCGAGACGATCCGCGAGCTGGCGCACCGCATCGCCGTCGTGCCCGAGGGCTTCAACATCAACCCGAAGATGGTCAGCCAGCTCGCCCGCCGCGCGAAGATGGGCGAGGGGGCGCTGCCTCTCGACTGGGCCTTCGCCGAACTGATGGCCTTCGGCTCGCTCGGCCTCGAAGGCGTCCGCGTGAGGCTGTCGGGTCAGGACTCGGGGCGCGGCACGTTCAGCCAGCGCCACGCCATCATGTACGACACGCAGACGGGCGGCGCGTGGTCGCCGCTCACCGACATGACTCTGCGGAACGACGGGCGCGCGCTCGTCGAGGTCTTCGACAGCTCGCTCTCCGAGCAGGGCGTGATGGGCTTCGAGTACGGCTACTCGGTCGTGGCGCGCGACGCGCTGGTGATGTGGGAGGCGCAGTTCGGCGACTTCTCGAACGGCGGGCAGGTCATCATAGACACCTTCATCGCGCCCGGCGTGGACAAGTGGCAGCAGCCCTCGCGGCTCGTCCTGCTGCTGCCGCACGGCTACGAGGGGCAGGGGCCGGAGCACTCGAACGCGCGGCTGGAGCGCTACCTCCAGCTCTGCGCCGAGAACAACATGCAGGTCTGCTACCCGACCACCCCGGCGCAGTATTTCCACCTGCTGCGGCGGCAGGTCAAACAGCAGGCCGCCCGCCCGCTCGTCGTGATGACGCCGAAGAGTTTGCTGCGCCTGCCGGCGGCCGTCTCGGCGGTCGAGGAGCTGGCCGCGGGCGGCTTCCGGCCCGTCATCGACGACGCCGAGGTCGAGGATCGCGCGGCCGTGCGCCGCGTCGTGCTGTGCAGCGGCAAGGTCTTCTACGACCTCGCGGCCGCGCGCAGGAAGTCGGGCGACACGTCGGCGGCCGTCGTCCGCCTCGAACAGTTCTACCCGTTCCCCGAAACCGCCCTGCGCGAAATCTTCGCCTCCTACCCGAACGCCGCGCAGCTCGTCTGGGCGCAGGAGGAGCCGAAGAACTACGGCGGCTGGCACTTCGTCGAGCCGCGCCTGACCAACATGATGAAGAGCTGCGAGCGGCCCTACTACGCCGGCCGCCCCGCCTCGGCCAGCCCCGCCACCGGCTCCTACGCCGTCCACGAGATGGAGCAGCGCCAGCTCGTCGACGACGCCCTCACGGCGGACGCCCCCTTCATCTCCGGCGCCTCCACCGCCCGCTACGCCGGCCAAGCCGACTCGTAGAGTCGGGCAATAGAAAAGTTCCGAGTCCCGAGTTAAGACACAGCGCCGGCCGCGAAGTTGATGCTTCGCGGCCGGCGCTTTGCCGGTCGCCTTTAACTCGGGACTCGGAACTTTTTATTCCGCAATGCGCAATCGTCACGCCGCCTTCTCGATCTTCTCTTCGGCCTCCCGCTGCTCGTCGGCGTCGGCGTGCTTCTCGGGCTGGCGGCGCTGGGCGTCGGGCTCGTAGCTGAGGTCGATGAAGACGGGGAAGTGGTCGGAGCCGAAGGCGGGGAGGCGGCGGAAGTCTATGAGGCGGAAGTGCGTGGAGTGGAAGAAGTGGTCGAGCGGGAAGCGGACGAAGGGGTAGTGGGCGTGGAAGGTGTTGTAGAAGCCGCGGCCGACGCGCGGGTCTAAGAGGCCGCTGATCTTCTGGAAGAGGTTGTTGGTGCGCGACCACGCCACGTCGTTCAGGTCGCCGAAGACGACGACCGGCGTCTTCGTCCCCTTGATCGCCTTGCCGACGACGAGCAGCTCGGCGTCGCGCTCGGTCGAGCGTTCGTCCTCGGTCGGGAACGGCGGGCGCGGGTGCAGGCAGTGGAACTCGAACTCGCGCCCCGAGGGCATCCGCGCGCGCCCGTGGAACGAGGGGATGTCGTCCTGCACGAGGAACTTCACCTCGACCCCCGTCAACTCCAGACGCGAGTAGAGCAGCATGCCGTAGGTGTTCTCCTGCGGCTGCAAGACCGTGTGCGGGTGCGTCCGCTCAAGCCCGCGCAACTGCTCCTCCCACCACCCGTCGGCCTCGACGGCGAGGACGATGTCGGCGTCGGCCTCGCCGATCAGCTCGCGCAGGCGGCCCGACTCGCGGTTCGTCATCAAGACGTTGGCGAAGAGGAGGCGGACGCGCGACCCCGGCTCCGGGTTGCGGCTCGGCTCGACCTGCGGGCGCGCGAGCCGCGTGTAAGGGAACATCCGGTAAAACTGGTGCGCGAGGCAGAGGGCGAGCGCGGCGTCGAAGGCGAGCCGCCACGGGCCGTCGCCGCGCCTCAGCAGGAGGTGCGCGGCGAGGGCGGCGGCGAGCAGGAAGGCGACCTGTAGGCGCGGGAAGTCGAAAACCCTGATCCACCACGCGTCCGCGCGCGAGAAGGGCAGGAGGGTGGCCGCGATCATCAGCAGCCCGATGACAACCAGCAGAGTCTCCACGGGCGCTAATACTAAAACAGTCCGGAGTCCGGAGTCTAAAGTCCGGGGCCGAAGACGGCGCGCGGGCGACCCGCCTCGTCTTCGGCCCCGGACTCCGGGCTGTTTTTACGGCTTCTGCTGTTCGGGCGTCTCTTCCTCGAAAACGTCGTCCTCGATGACGCGCAGCTCGGTGCCGTACTTCTGGTAGTTGCGGAAGCGGATGTCGTTGCGGTGCTGTTCGAGGCGGCCCGAGTCGGCGACCGTCATCACGAGCAGCGCGCGCGAGGGCAGGAGGTATTCGCCCTGCCCCTCGATCCTGACCCACTCGTAGTCGATGTGGCGCGCCGAGGCGATGATGGGGAAGTCGTCGGGGATTTCGGTCGAGTCGCTCTCGATCCTGAGCACGCGCGCCAGCTCGCGGTCGACCCACAGCTTGCCGCGGTAGCCGACCACCGTGCCGCGCTGGTTGTTGTAGGTGAGCACGCGGTTCGAGTGGACGCGCTTGACCTCGTACTCGTAGACGACGGTGCGGCGGCCGCGCAGGGTCTCCGTGTCGAGCGGCTTGAACTCGGCGCGGCTCTCCGGGGCGAAGAGGGACTTGAGCGAGGTGACGAACTCGCCGGTCGAACTCGTCCCGCCGATGTTGGCGTAGTCGCGCCGGCTCTCGGCCGCGGCCGGCGTGGCCATGCCGTTGACGGTCAGCAGGCGGTACTGCTCGCCGCCCTCGACGCGGTAGCTGACGCCGACGGTGAGGCGGTCGGCCGTGCGCCAGTTCTGCGTCCGCCCCTGCGCGTAGGAGCGGGTGATGAGTTGGCGGACGACGAAGTCGGGCATCGCCTCGGCGGCGGCCAGCGTCTCGGCGCGCGCCTTCTCGATGAGCGCGGCGGCCTCCTCGGGCGGGGCGGGCGCGGCCAGCTCGGGGTTGAGGAAGCGGCGCTCGGCCTCTTCGAGCGCGCGGCGCAGCTCGGCGTCGTTGCCGCTCTTGGTGGCGATGAAGGAGAGCAGCCCGCTCGTCAGGCGGAAGTTGATGCCGCGCCGCCGCAGCTCCGTGATGATCTCCTGCTTGACGACGGCGCGCCGCGGCAGTTGCAGCGCGAGCGCGCGCAACTCCTGCACAGTCAGGGGCCCTTGCGCCGGCGCCGTCTGCCGCGCGGCGGCCGGCCCCGCGAGCAGGGCGACGCAGAGCGCCGCGACGGCGAGGAAGGACGAAAGCTTTCGCTGGCTCATAAAGACTGACAACCCGGCCGGATAAAAAAGGCGACGGCAGTTAACGAGACGTGACTTTAAACCACCCTAAAACGCCACCCTAAACCCGCGCCCCGCACTTCATTGATGTTCCGGCGCGCAAAAGCGTTCGATGACGCCGCGCAAAATCGAGGCCGCCGCGCGCAGCTCGGCGCGGGGGACGAACTCCCCCGTGCGGTGCGCGACGCGGATGTCGCCGGGGCCGAAGACGACGGCCTGCGCGCCCAGCTCGGCCATCTGCGGCGCCTCCGTGCCGAAAGAGATCGTCCCCGCCCCCCTGCCCGTCAACTCTTCGAGCGCGCTCACGAGCGGCGCGTCCGCGGGCGTCTCCATCCCGCCGTCGAGCCGCGTGACTTCGAGCGCGGCGTCGAAGTCCGGGTCTGCGGCGCGCAGGGCTTCGATCTCGCGGCCGACCAGCTCCGCGACCAGCTCGGGCCGCTGCCCCGGCACAGGACGCCATTCGAGCGTGAAGCGGCACTCGCCGGCGACGACGTTCTTGGCCGTGCCGCCCCGCACCACGCCGACGTTGACGGTCGTGTGCGGCGGGTCGAAAGCCTCGTGGGCGTCGCGCGCGAGTTCTTCGGCGACGCGCTCGACGCGCGTGATGAGCCGCGCGGCGCGCGTGATGGCCGACGCGCCGAGGTGCGGGTAGGCGCTGTGCGCCTCGCGCCCGCGCACCGACACCTCGGCGAGGCAGTAACCCTTGCCCGCGCGCATCGGCCGCAGGGAGGTCGGCTCGCCGACGACGGCGTGGCGCGCGCGGAAGGGGCGCTCCGCGGCCAGACGCTTCGCGCCGAGGCAGCCGACCTCCTCGTCCGCCGTCAGCACGAGCGCCAGCGGCCGCCGCAGGGCCGCGAGGTCGACGGCCGCGAGCGCCGCCAGCGCCGCCGCGATGAAACCCTTCGTGTCGCACGCGCCGCGCCCGTAAAGATTCCCGCCCCGCTCTTCGAGCCTCAGCGCCGCGTCCCACGCCGGGTCGAACGGCACGGCGTCGGTGTGCCCGACTAAGACGAGTTCCAAGTCCTCTGATTCCTGTGGCGAATACGCGACCAACTGCGCCTTCTCCACCCCGCGCTCGTCCGCGTAAGGGAACAGGCGCACGCGCATCCCGAAAGCCTCTACGCGTTCGGCCGCGAACCTGATGATTTCGGCGTTCGGGCGCGAAGAGGTTGAGTCTATCGCCACCAATTGAGTCAAAATGTGTTCGACCTGCATAAGTCTCTTTAATCAATCAGTTCGCCCGCGTGGATTTGTCGAGGCGCGGCAGAACCGCCCCCTCTACTCAGCGGCCGGAACCGGAAGGGGTGTCAAGCGACCCGCCCCAGAGTTTACGTTGCAGCGCGGCGAAGCGCGCGACGATCTCGTCCTGCTCGCGGTGGCGGCCCCCTTCGACGACCGCGCGCGCGCCGACGTAAACGTCGCTGACGGCCGCGCGCGAGAGCGAGAAGACGACGGCCGGCAGAAGGTCTTCTTCGTTCGCGCCGGCGATCGAGGGGTCGTTCAGGTCAACGGCGAAGAAGTCGGCCGCGAGGCCGGGGGCGAGTTCGCCGGCCGGCGCGCCGACGCTGCGCGCGCCCGCGAGGGTGGCGCATTCAAAAAGCCGCGCGGCCAGTTCGGAGATGCGCGGCGCGTGTTCGGCCGGGCGCGCGTCGCCGGATTCCGCGCCGCCGCGCGCGAGCACGTTGCGTTCGAGGCGTTGCAGGCGGAGGTGGTATTCGAGTTCGCGCGCGTCTTCGAGCAGGTCGATCTGCGTGTGGCTGTCGGTGCCGAGCGCGACGGGGACGCCCGCGTCGAAAAACCTGTCGGCCGGGACGACGCCGTCGCCGAGGTTGCGCTCGGTCGTCGGGCAGGCGCACACCGTCGAGCGCGAGCGGGCGAGCAGTCCGACCTCTTCGGGCGTGACGTGGACGGCGTGGACGCCCGTGAAGCGCGGCCCCGGCAGGCCCAGCTCGTCGAGCAGCGCGACGGGCGTGCGCCCCGTCTCGGCGAGGCAGGCCGAGACCTCCGCGGGCTGTTCGGAGACGTGCATGTGAAGCGGCAGCGCGTGCGCCGCGGCGAACTCGCCCACGGCGCGCAGGTACTCGGCCGGCACGGCGCGCACGCTGTGAGGCGCGACGCCGGCCCACGCGCCCCGCGCGACCTCGCCCGCCGGTG
>DATMVI010000510.1:0-2818 GCA_035563275.1 Pyrinomonadaceae bacterium | reverse complement strand
GAGACGCGCGTCTCACGGATTTCCGAGGACACCGAGACGGTCGGCGCGAGCCTCTTCCGCTACGCGGCGCTGCCGTTCGAGATCGCGAGCGTGCTGCTGCTCGTCGCCATCGTCGGCTCGGTGCTGCTCGCGCGCACGGCGAGGCAGGAGCGCGCGGCCGACGACCTCGACCCCGGAGTGCCGCCGGAGCCGGCGCGCGTGGGGCCGGGGCGGTCGGCCGACGTGGACGCTTTCTCGGCGCGGGCGACGGGCGCGGCCGAGGAGGTTTAAGGGCGGTGGGGGGACGACGATGATGAGCCTACACGGCGCGGCGCACGCGCTCCTTTTGCAGCAAGAGGTGACGGGCCGCGTCCTCTCCGGCATCCAGCACCCAGACCTCTCGAAGTTCCTCGTCATCGGGGCGCTGCTCTTCGCCATCGGCATCGCGGGCGTGCTCGTGCGCCGCAACATCATCGTCATCTTCATGTCCATCGAGCTGATCCTGAACGCGGCGAACCTGAACTTCATCGCCTTCGCCCGCTACCTGCAAGACGCCGGCGGCGCCAACGCCGTCGCCGGTCAGGTCTTCACCGTCTTCATCATCGTCGTCGCGGCGGCCGAAGCCGCCATCGGCCTCGGCATCGTCATCGCGCTCTACCGCAACCGCGAGACGATCTTCGTGGACAAGATCGACCTGCTCAAGTGGTAAAGGAGTAGTCAGTAGACAGTAGTCAGTAGTCAGTAGCGCTCCGCGCGGCGGGGACTGACGCTGACATGCTGATGATAATGATTCGGCAGCGGCCGTCGTCTTTCTACTGACTACTGACTACTGACTACTGACTACTTTCTTATGCACCGATACATCTGGCTCGTCCCCCTGCTCCCGCTCGCCGGCGCGGCCGTCAACGGCCTGCTGGGGCGGCGTTTCCGTTTCTCGGAGAGGCTGGTCGGCGCGGTCGGCGTCGGGTCGGTGGCGCTGGCGTTCCTCATCAGCGTCGGGGCCGTCGTCTCCTACGGCGCGGGCGACCACGCCGTCTGGCCGAGGGCCTACGTGACGAGCGAGGACGGCTGGAGCCACACGTGGATTCCGGGCGGGGCCGTCGAGATCACGCAGGGCGAGGGCGCGGCCGGCGCGGCTCGGCGCGGCTCGGCGCTCGACGTGGAGTGGAGCTACCAGCTCGACCCGCTCTCGGCCATCTTCATGCTGGTGGTGACGGGCGTCGGGCTGCTGATACACGTCTTCGCCACCGGCTACATGCGCGGCGACCCCGGCTTCTACCGCTTCTTCGCCTACCTCGGCCTCTTCATGTTCTCGATGCTCGTGCTCGTGATGGGGTCGAACTTCCTGATGATGTTCGTCGGGTGGGAGGGGGTGGGCCTCTGCTCCTACCTGCTCATCGGCTACTACTTCGACCGCAGGGAGGCGGGCGACGCCTCGCGCAAGGCGTTCATCACGAACCGCATCGGCGACTTCGGCTTCGCCCTCGCCGTCTTCGCCGTCATCGCCACCTTCGGCACGACGCAGTACACCGCGGTCTTCGAGCAGGCGAGGGGCTACCCCGTCGAGCTGATCGGCGCGTGGGGCATCATGTCGTGGATCGCGCTCGGCCTCTTCGTCGGGGCGTGCGGCAAGTCGGCGCAGATTCCGCTCTACGTCTGGCTGCCGGACGCGATGGCCGGGCCGACGCCCGTCTCCGCGCTCATCCACGCCGCGACGATGGTCACCGCGGGCCTCTACATGGTGACGCGCACGAACGTCATCTTCCAGCACTCGCAGACGATGCTGCTGGTCGTGGCGGTCGTCGGCGCGCTCACCGCCCTGTTCGCCGCGACCATCGGCATCACGCAGAACGACATCAAGAAGGTGCTGGCCTACTCGACCGTCTCGCAGCTCGGCTTCATGTTCCTCGCCTGCGGCGTCGGCGCCTTCGTCGTCGGCATCTTCCACGTGATGACGCACGCCTTCTTCAAGGCGCTGATGTTCCTCGGCGCGGGCTCGGTCATCCACGCCATGCACCACGAGCAGGACATGCGGCGGATGGGCGGGCTCCGGAAGTACATGCCGAAGACTTACTGGACGTTCGTCGCCGGCTGGCTCGCCATCTGCGGCGTCATCCCGTTCTCGGGCTTCTGGTCGAAGGACGAGATTCTGTGGAACGCGGCCTCGACCACCTACGTCCCCGGCGGCTGGATGCTCTGGCTGCTCGCGACCGTCGCCGCCACCTGCACGGCCTTCTACATGACGCGGCTGATGGCCCTGACCTTCTGGGGCAGGGAGCGCTTCCTCGAAGTGCCCGCGGGCGGGCAGGCCGACGAGGCGCACGCGCAGGCCTACGCCGAGGGCGAGGAGGCGCACCGCGCCGTCGACCCCTCGGTCGCCGACCGGCCGCACCACGGCCCCGAGGAGCGCGTCGGCGCGGCCCACGTCTTCGAGGCCGCCCGGCACGGCGAGACGGAGCACGCCGACGCGCGCGGCCACGACATCCACGACGTTCACGACCCGCGCCACAAGGGCACGCACGGCCACGCGCACGGCTCGGTCATCCCGCACGAGTCGCCGGCCTCGATGTGGGTGCCGCTGGCGGTGCTCGCGGCGCTGGCGACCGTCGGCGGCTTCGTCGGCATCAGCCCCGCCTTCACGGGCGGCGCGCACGTCGGCGGCCGCGCCAACATCGTCAACTGGCTCGACCCCATCATCTGGAACCCGGAGACGGGCGGCTGGGGCAAGGGCCACGCCGAGGCGGAGCACGCCGAAGGCCGGAGGCAGGAGGCGGAAGGCAGTCAATTGATAGCTTCGACCGCGCCGGCGTCGGCCGCCGCTGCGGCGCAGGGCGAGCAC
>DATMVI010000509.1:0-2284 GCA_035563275.1 Pyrinomonadaceae bacterium | reverse complement strand
TACTGGCGCGAGCGGTTAGCCGGCGCGCCGCCCGTCCTAGAGCTTCCGACCGACCGGCCGCGCCCGGCCCTCCAGAGTTACCGCGGCTCGCGCGTCAGCTTCGACCTCGACCCCGAACTCGCGCGCGGGCTGCGCGAACTGGCCCGCGGCGAGGGGGCGACGCTCTTCATGGTGCTCTTGGCGGCCTTCGACGCGCTGCTCTACCGGTACACGAACCAGACCGACATCCTCGTCGGGACGCCGGTGGCGGGGCGCACGCGGGCCGAGACCGAGCGGCTGATCGGCTGCTTCGTCAACACGCTGGTGGTGCGGGCCGAGGTGCGCGGCGGGGAACCGTTCCGCGAGTTGTTGAGGCGGGTGAGGGAGGCGTGTCTGGGCGCCTACGCGCACCAAGAGGTGCCCTTCGAGCGCGTGGTCGAAGAAGTGGGGCCGGAGCGGAGCCTGTCGCACGCGCCGCTGTTCCAAGTGATGTTCGCCTTCAACAACACGCCGCGCACGGCGGCGCGGGCCGAGGGGCTGAGCATCGAAGCCGTCGAGGCCGAGAACGCGACGGCGCAGTTCGACCTCAGCCTCGTGGCGTCCGAAACCGGCGGCGGCATCGCGGCCCGCCTTGAGTACAACACAGACCTCTTCGACGAGGCGACGGCCGGGCGCATGGCCGGCCACTTCCGGCGCCTGCTCGAAGCCGTCGTCGCCGAGCCGACGGAGAGGGTCGGCCAACTGCCTCTGCTCGGCGAGGACGAGGAGCGGCGGCTGCTCCTCGACTGGAACCGGACGCGGGCCGAGTACCCGCGCGACGCCTGCCTCCACCAACTCTTCGAGGCGCAGGCCGAGCGCACGCCCGACGCGCCGGCCGTCCTCCTCGAAGAGGAGCGCGTCACCTACTCGGAGCTGAACCGGCGCGCCAACCGCCTCGCGCATCACCTGCGGTCTCTGGGCGTCGGCCCGGAAGTGTTCGTGGCCGTGATGCTGAACCGCTCGGTCGAGATGGTCGTCGGCATGCTCGCGGCGCTCAAGGCCGGCGGCGCGTACGTGCCGATTGACCCCGATTACCCGGCCGGGCGCGTCCTGCGCATGCTCTCGGACAGCCGCGCGCGCGTGCTGCTGACGGAGGAGAGCCTGCTGGCGTCCGCGCCCCGCGGCGACTGGCGCGTCGTCTGTCTCGACCGCGACCGGGAGGCTTTCGCGGGGCGGGGCGGCGAGAACCCCGGCCCCGTTTCGACGGCCGACAACCTCGCCTACGTCATCTACACCTCCGGCTCGACCGGCCTCCCGAAAGGGGTGGCGATCCAACACAGGTCTTTGGTCAACTACCTCGCCGGCGCGGGCGCGGACTACTCGATAGGCGGCGACGACCGCTTCCTTCAGTTCGCCTCGGCCAGCTTCGACACGAGCGCCGAAGAAGTCTTCCTCACCCTGACGCGCGGCGCGACGCTGGTGCTGCGCACGAAGTCGATGTCCGACTCCGTCGCGGAGTTCGTGCGCCGGTGCGAGGAGTGGAAGGTGACGGCGATGAGCCTGCCGACCGCCTTCTGGCACGAGCTGGCGATGAGCCCGGAGGTCGAAGGGCTGCCCGGCACGGTGCGCCTCGTCATCATCGGCGGCGAGAAGGCGCTGGCCGGGCCGCTCGCGTCGTGGCGCAGGTACGTCGGCCCGCGGGTGCGGCTCGTCAACACCTACGGCCCTTCGGAGGCGACCGTCGTCACCACCAAAGAAGAGTTGACGGGGGCGGCCGACGACGACGAAGCGGGCGACATCCCCATCGGCAGGCCGGTAGAAAATCTGCGCGCCTACGTCCTTAGTCAGAATTTCCGGCCCGCCCCCGTCGGCGTCGTGGGCGAACTCCACGTCGGCGGCGACGGGCTGGCGCGCGGTTACCTGAACCGCCCCGCGCTCACGGCCGAGCGGTTCGTGCCCGACCCGTTCTCGGGCGAGCCGGGCGCGCGCCTCTACCGCACCGGCGACCTCGCGCGCTACCTCGACGACGGCCGGCTGGCCTACACGGGGAGGCGCGACGGGCAGGTCAAGGTGCGCGGCTTCCGCGTCGAGGTGGGCGAGATCGAGGCGGCTCTGCTCGGCCACGCCTCGGTGCGCGAGTGCGCCGTGGCGGCGCGCGCGAGCGCGGGCGGGGCGCGGCTGGTGGCCTACGTGGTCGGGGAGGGCGTGGCGGACTTCGAGGCGCTGCGCGAACATCTGCGGGAGCGTCTGCCGGCTTACATGGTGCCTTCGCAGTTCGTCGGGCTGGAGAGATTGCCGCTGACGCCGAACGGGAAGGTTGACCGGA
>DATMVI010000508.1:0-4745 GCA_035563275.1 Pyrinomonadaceae bacterium | reverse complement strand
GTCGTTGGTGTGGAGGGTGGAGAGGACGAGGTGGCCCGTGAGCGCGGCCTTGATGGCGATCTCGGCCGTCTCGAAGTCGCGGATTTCGCCGACGAGGATGATGTTCGGGTCCTGGCGCAGGAACGAGCGGAGGGCGGCCGCGAAGTTGAGGCCGATCTGCTCCTTCATCTGCACCTGATTGATGCCCGCGAGGTTGAACTCGACCGGGTCTTCGGCCGTCATGATGTTCGTCTCGGGCGTGTTCAGCGATTGCAGCGCCGAGTAGAGCGTGTTGGTCTTACCCGACCCCGTCGGGCCCGTGACGAGCACCATGCCGTAGGGCTTCGAGATGTTGCGCTGGAACTTGACGAGCGACTCCGGCTCGAAGCCGAGCTTCGTCATGTCGAGCATCAGGCGCTCCTTGTCGAGGAGGCGGAGCACGACCTTCTCGCCGAAGAGCGTCGGGAGCGTCGAGACGCGGAAGTCCAGCTCGCGCGAGCGCCCGTGGGCCTTGAGCTTGATCTTGATGCGGCCGTCCTGCGGCAGGCGCTTCTCGGCGATGTCGAGCTTCGACATGATCTTGATGCGCGAGATGAGCGCGTCGCGGAGCCGCATCGGCGGGTGCATCACGTCGTAGAGGACGCCGTCGATGCGGAAGCGGATGCGCATCTCGCGCTCGTACGGCTCGACGTGGATGTCGGAGGCCCCGCGCGTGAGCGCGTCGGCCAGCAGGACGTTGACGAGGCGGACGACCGGCGCGTCCTCGCTCATCCGCGTCAGGTTCGAGAGGTCGATCTCGTCGTCCTCGTCGATGACTTCGAGGCCCTCGGCCACGTCGGCGTCGAGGTCGAGCGAGTCGAGCGTCATGGACTCCGAGACGGGCAGGCTGCTCTGGCCGTTGCCGCCGTAGCTCGGCGAATCGTCGGGCGCGCCGAGGACTTCGATCTCCTTCGACTGCGTGTAGTACTGCGCGATGGCGTCCTGAACGCTCGCCTCCGAGACGACGACCGGCTCGATGTTCAGCCCCGTCATGAACTTGATGTCGTCCATGGCGAAGACGTTCGTCGGGTCGACCATCGCCAGCGTGAGGGTGGCCCCGACCCTTGAGAGCGGCAGCACCGAATACTTCTCGGCCACCTCGCGCGGGATGAGGCGGATCACGGAGTCGTCGATGTCGAAGAGTTCGAGGTTGACCGACGGGACGCCGTACTGCCGCGAGAGCACGGCCGTAATCATGTCGTCCGAGACCATCCCCATCTTCACGAGGTTGAAGCCGAGACGGCCGCCGTGCTCGCGCTGAAACTCAAGGGCTTCGCGCAACTGTTGCGGGGTCAACAGATTTTCGCGGACAAGGATTTCGCCTAGTTTGGCTGACATCGTCGGAGTAGTTCCACGGTTTTGAGAACTGCAAAGGGCGGGGGGGCGCAAGGCCGTAAGGCGCTTGGGAGAGCCGAGGTCAACGCTCGACCATGCGACAGACGGTGGGGCAAACACCGTTTGCCATAAGCATGGTACTGTTTAAACCGTGGGCTGTCAAGACGATTGTGCGCGGGCGGCGCGGAGCGCAAAAGGCCGCGCCCGGCGTGTGTCCGGGCGCGGCCTTAAGTTGTTAACAGAGGTTAGGTTTACGGGCGGCGGCGGGCCGGACGGGCGGGCCCCGAAGAGGCCGGCTTGACGTTCTCGTTCTCCTTCAGGTAGGTGAGCGATTCCTTCGCCGAGACCTTCAGCGGGTCGGTGTCCGGGGCCTTATCGACGTAACGCTGGAGGAAGTTGGCCGCCTCCTGATACTTCGCCTTGTCGCCCGAGGCGAAGAGGGCGAGGCCGACGATGCGGTTGGCGTCAACGTCGTCCGGGTTCTCGGCGAGCACCTTGCGCGCCTCGGCCACGGCCAAGTCCATGTTGCCGGCGTCGAAGATCATCTGCAAGGCCTCGGCCCTGAACTTCGCCTTCTTCGCCGGGTCGGTCTCGGCGGCGAGGTACTCCTCGTAGGCGGTCCACGCGGCCTGCGCCTGCGCCTGATCGACCTTCGTCGCCACGAGCCTCATCGCCTGCGCGCGGATGGAGAGGGCGGAGAGGCGGTTCTGCGCGTAAATCTGCTGCTGCTGCGGGTCGGTCGCGGGGTTGGCCTTGATGGCCTCGACCGCCTTGAGCGAGGTCGCGGCGGCGTCGCTCCAGTCCTTCTTGGCCGCCTCGACGCCCTGCGTCTTGGCGGCGGCGTCCGAAGCCTTGATGGCCGTGTTGTAGCGGTCAACGCCGCGGCGGCGCAGCGCCTCGGAGAGGTTGGTCAGGAGCGCCGGCTCGTCGGGGCGGGCCGCGATGCCCTCGTTGTAGTTGGTGATGGCCTCCTCGTAGCGGCCGGCGTTGAGGGCCTCGTTGCCGGCCTTGAAGGTGCGGGAGATGACCTCGTTCGACTTGCTGATCTCGGCGTTCTTGGCCTCGATCTCCTTGATCTTCCGCTCGCGCTCCTCGCGCGCGGCCTTGTCCTCCTTGCTCTCGGACGCGGGGGCCGCGGCCCCGGCGCCGCCCGAGGCCGTGAACTGCCGAATCTGTTCGAGCGTGAGGCGCGTGCCGTCGCCGGGTTCGAGGGCGAAGTCCTGCGTCTGCGTCTGCGTGAAACGCAGGCCGGCGAGGAAGGTCGGGCGCGCGCCGGGCGCGCTCACGGCCAGCGTGTAGGTTCCGATGAAGGGCAGGCCGGCGTGGATGTAGGCGCCCCTCTTGTCGGTCTTGACCTGAAACTGCTGCTTGATGTCGGTGCGGTAGATGTCGACGGTGGCGTTCGTGACGGGCACCTCGGTGCCGTCGGCCTGCTTGAGCGTCACCTTGCCGCTGACGCTCGTCATCTGCGCCGAGGCGGTGACGCCGCACGCGGCGAGGACGAGGGCGGCGGCGACGGCGCGAAAGAATGGCTTGCTCAACATGGTAGTGGTCTCCTGCTAACTGAAGTCGGTGGCGCTTGCCTGTCTCGGGCGGAGGCCGCCGATAAGATGCCGGCGCGCCCTCGTCAGTTGTCGTTTCGGAGTAAATATCATAGAGCAAAACCGCCGTTTTTGCGAACGTTTAGGCGTAGCTCACGGGGTCTTTCAGCCCCGCCTCGCGGAAGGCCCGGAGGCGCAGGGCGCACGAGTCGCAGCGCCCGCAGGCGAGGGCCTCGGACTGATAGCAAGACCACGTGAGGCCGAGCGGCGCACCCAGCTCGACGCCGCGGCGGACGATCTCGGACTTACGCAGGCCGATGACGGGCGTCCTGATCTCGACGCGCGTCTCGGGCCGCGTGCCGACATCGACGGCGCGCTGGAAGGCTTCGTAGAACTCGGGGCGGCAGTCGGGGTAGCCGGACGAGTCCTCGGCCACGGCCCCGATGTAGACGCGGCGAGCGCCGATGACCTCGGCCCAACTCGCCGCGATGGCGAGCAGGTGCGCGTTGCGGAAGGGCACGTAGCTGGTCGGCACCTCGCGCGAAGCGAGGTCGGCGTCGGAGACGGGCAGGCGCGGGTCTGTGAGCGACGAGCCGCCGATCCGCGCGAGGTGTTCGATGGAGGTGGCGAGGCGGCGCGCGACTCCGAAGTGGTCTGCCAACTCCTCGAAGGCGCGCCGCTCACGCCGCTCGGTGCGCTGGCCGTAGGAGACGTGGAGGAAGGCCAGCTCGTCGTTCTCGACGCGCGCGACGGCCGCCGTCACGCACGAGTCCATCCCTCCGGAGACGAGACAGATCGCGAGCGATGGAGGCCGGGCGCCGGGCGCCGGGTCGCGGCCGGCGGTCGCCTCGCCGGCAGAGTCCGGGGGAGGTTCTTCGCCAGCGCGGCCTTCATCACCGGGCGGGCCGCCGCCGTCTTCGTCGTCGAGAAAATCTTTGTCGTCAGGTGAGCCGCCCATCAGACGCCGCGCACCTCCGGCCCCCAGATGTACTTGTGGAGCTGCAACTGCATGCGCGCGTTGCGCAGGCCGCTCGACGCGACGAGGTCGGCCAGCTCGCGCAGATCGGTCGCGCCCCAGATGGGCGAGACGAGGACGGAGAGGGCGCGGTTCTCAAGGTCGTATTCTGCGATCACGCGGCGCGCGTACTCCCAGTCGTCGCGGCCGGCGACGACGAACTTGACCTCGTCGCGGTCTGCCCGCAGCCGCGCGAGGTTCGGCCAGTGGTTGCGCCCCGACTCACCCGAGGCCGGGCACTTCACGTCGAGGATAATTTTGGCGCGCCCGTCCACGCCCTCGGTCGAGACGTAGCCGCCGGTCTCGATCAGAACCTCGTAGCCCTCGTCGCACAGACGCCGGACGAGGTCGAACGCCTCGCGCTGCGCGAGCGGCTCGCCGCCCGTCACCTCGACGAGCTGGCAACCGTACTCCCGAACCTTCAGCATCACATCCTCGACGCTCATGCGCTCGCCGCCGGCGAAGGTGTACTCGCTGTCGCACCACACGCAGCGCATCGGGCAGCCCGTCAGGCGCACGAACGAGCACGGCCGGCCGGCGTGCGACGACTCGCCCTGAATCGAACGGAAGATTTCGGTGACGCGGAGCATGAAAAAGAAGTAGACGGCAGACGGTAGTCGGCGGCCGGCAGGCTCCGCGTGAAGAATCCTGACGCCGCCGACGCGGCGGCCCGGGCGCGAAGGTTTTCTACTGTCTGCCGACTGCCGTCTACTATAACATGTCGCCCGCCCGCGCGCGGCGGTTCGTGGTAGCATAGGGGCGCTGCGGCGGGCCTCTTCGGTGGTGTCTAACGGACGGATGTCGTCACAGGTCGAACAACTGGTGCGCGAGGGCGC
>DATMVI010000507.1:0-17741 GCA_035563275.1 Pyrinomonadaceae bacterium | reverse complement strand
AGGCGCGCGCCCGCTCCGCCCGAACCGCTGCCGCCCGCGGAGCCCCCGCGCGGGGCGGGCGAGGAGGCGCTGTCTCTGATCGTGACGGGCGGCGTGCCGGTCGCCGCGCTGCTCGAAGCGACGATGCAGAGCTTGCGCGAGGGCGTGCTCGTCGTCGACGGGGGGATGCGCGTGGTGGCGTCGAACAAGTCGGCGCGCGCGCTCCTCACCGAAGGCTCGCTGAAGGGCTACGCGCCGCGGCGTCTGAGCGAGGTGACACGCAACCCGGCCATCCAGTCGGCCTTCGCCGCCGCCCTCGAACGCGGCGAGCGCGCCGAGGTCAAGGTGGACGTGCAGGGCGAGGCCGGGCGGCGCAGCTTCGATCTGCGCGTCGAGCCGCTGCGCCGTCGCTCCGTCGAGTCGGGCGGCCGCGAGGTGCGCGGCGCGGTGGGCGTCTTCTTCGACATCACGCGGCTCGAAAGGCTGGAGCGCGTCCGGCAGGAGTTCCTCTCCAACGTCTCGCACGAGCTGCGGACGCCGCTGACGGCCATCCTCACCTTCGTCGAGACGCTCGAAGAGGGCGCGACCGACGACCCGGCCGACACGCGCCGCTTCCTCTCCATCATCCGCCGCAACGCCGAGCGGATGCGGACGCTCATCAACGACATCCTCGAACTGTCGGCCATCGAGGCCGGCACGGTGGCGGTCGAGCCGGGGCCTTTGCGACTCGGCGCGCTCGTCGGCGAGTGCTTCACGACGCTGGGCGGGCGCGCCGGCGAGCGCGGCGTCGAGCTCGTGAGCGAGGTGCGCCCGGACGTGTCGGTCTACGCCGACGCGCGGCGGCTCGAACAGATGTTGACGAACCTCGTCGACAACGCCGTCAAGTTCACGCCGGCCGGAGGGCGCGTCGTCGTCGGCCACGAGCGCGCGGGCGGGCGCGACGTGATCCGCGTGACGGACACGGGCGAGGGCATCCCGGCCGAACACCTGCCGCGCATCTTCGAGCGCTTCTACCGCGTCGACGGCGCGCGCTCGCGGGCGCTGGGCGGGACGGGCCTCGGCCTCGCTATCGTCAAGCACCTCGCGCGCGCCCACGGCGGCGAGGCGCGCGTCCGCTCCGACCCCGGCCGCGGCTCGACCTTCACCATCGAACTGCCCGCCAAGCCCCAACCCGGCGACGGTCAGGCTTAAACCGAACTTAGAAACGGGGGCGCGGGCGGCGGCGACCCGGTCTCGATTAACGTCGGAGCGGAGCGACGCGTTGACCGGAGACCCGCCGCCGCCCGCGCCCCTGCTTTAAATGCCCGCGCGGAATGTTGCGCGCCCGTTGCGGTTAAGTTGTGTTTGCCTGTCCTCAACCGCGCGGCCCCCGGGTTCAAGAATTCCTCAACCATTCCTCAACCACCGTCCTTAAATTCTCAACTCAAGAGCCTCGTCCTGTTGCTTGTTGATTGGAGTGTCATTCGGCCCGGCGCGTGTTCGTCTCCGCCCCGGACGCCACGTCCGAATCGTCAACTCGGATCGTCCCCGATCCCTTGCCTGTCACTTGGGAGGTGTCACATGCGCAGTAAGTTGGTTCGCCTGAGCAGAGAAGGGCTGATGTGGCTGGCCGCCGCGGCCGCCGTCGTCGTATCGCTCCAGATGATGCCGGCCCCGGCCTTCGGGCAGGCCCAAATCCTCGACATCCACGAGCCGCTGCGCGACGTTGACAGGCGCGGCACGGTCGCCCCGACGGCGGCGCAGAAGACCATCGTCGCCAACCTGCGGGCCGCGGTCCGCTGGAACCGCTTCGGGACGCCGCAGTCGCTCATCAAGTACGGCGGCTTCCTCGCGACGGGGCTGTCGAGCGCGCCGTCGGTCGCCGCCCGCGCGTGGATTCGCGGCAACCGCACACTGTTCCGCCTCTCCGACGCCGGCGTGACCAACCTCGAACTCGTCGGCGAGACGAAGCTGGCGAAGTCGAGCGCCTACGTCGTCCTCTTCCGCCAGCGCTTCGGCAACCTCCGCCCCGCGCAGGACGGGATGATCGCGGTCGGGGTCGTCGGCGGGAAGATCGCCTACGCCTCCTCGTCGGCCGTCGGCGACGCGCCGACGCCGGGCGCGCCCTCGATCACGGCGGCCGCCGCGTGGCTCAAGGC
Organism: Pyrinomonadaceae bacterium; assembly: GCA_035563275.1. Classification (GTDB taxonomy): domain Bacteria; phylum Acidobacteriota; class Blastocatellia; order Pyrinomonadales; family Pyrinomonadaceae; genus QHXN01. Next base: position 15,624 of record DATMVI010000507.1, on the reverse strand, counting down.
GGTGAAGGACATCGGCCGCGTGGCGACCGCCCTCGACCTCAAGGCCAAGCGGGAGGAGAACGGCTGGACGCTGCTCGACGTGCTCGGCTTCTCGCACCCGCAGCGCGCGCGCCTCGTCGCCTTCCCGACCTCGGCCGGCGCGGTGCGGCCCGCCTACGAGACCATCGTGCTCGACGCGCGCGGCGGGCAGACGATCGCCTACACGCACTTCATCGACGCGCAGACCGGGGCCGTCCTCTTCCGCCAGAACAAGGTCAACCGCCTCGCGCAGCCGCAGTCCGAACTCTTCACCGGCTCGTTCAACCCGCCGACGCCCGGCACGTGCGGCGCGCCGAGCGGGCCGTACACGGCCGGGCCCGGCACGCAGTCGATCGACGTGATCGCCACGGCCGACAACCCCGTCAACGACATCGTCCTCAACCTCTACTTCGGCAAGCCGGGCATGGGCGGCACGGTCGTCGCCAGTCAGGACACGGGCACCAGCCCCGAGGCCATCCACTACGCGCCGGGGGCCATCGCGCCCGGCGACTACTACGTCGAGGTCTGCCTCTTCAACGACCCGACCGCGCAGCCCCTGCCGCCCTTCACCTACACCGGCAACATCACGATCAACGACGTGGCCGGGGGCGGGCAGGTCGTCCCCTACCCGCCGCAGTGGTCTTTCTTCACCGCCAACCCGCTGCTCAGCCCGACGGGGCCGCCCGTCTTCAACTACCCGGACACCGACACGCGCATCACGCTCTGCTGGGAGGCCAAGCTCAACGGCGTGGACGTGCCCGAGTGCTACGACGGCTACGAGCTGTTCAACTCCGCGTCGCGCTCGCCGTGGGACTTCGACGTGCAGCTCAACGCGCCGACCTTCACGACGAAGGGCAACAACGCCAACTCGGCCGAGGCGTGGACGGCGCCGCTGACGCCGGGCGCCGTCGGCCAGCGCCCCGTCGCCCCCGACCGCAAGTACAACTTCCCGTGGGAGAACGTCTGGGAGAACATGAAGTGCTCGCCGACCAACTTCGTCCCCGGCGGCAACGACGTTTTCCCGGCCGCCGTTAACCTCTTCGCCGCGCACAACCGCATGCACGACTGGTCGTACCACCTCGGCTTCACCGAGCGCACGTGGAACCTACAGCAGAGCAACTTCGGCAACCGCGCCACGGGCGGCGTCGTCAACACCGTCAACGGCGGCGAGGCCGACCCCGAGACGGGTCAGGTGCAGGCCGGGGCCGTCGACGGCGGCGCGCCGAGCTACCTCGGGCGCGACAACGCCAATCAGGTCACGCTCAACGACGGCATCCCCGGCATCACCAACATGTACCTCTGGCAGCCGATCTCGTCGGCCTTCTACGCGCCCTGCGTGGACGGCGACTTCGATATGTCGGTCATCGGCCACGAGTACACGCACGCCATCTCGAACCGCATGGTCGGCGGGCCGGACGCCAACCTGACGGGCGCGCAGGCCGGCGCGATGGGCGAGAGCTGGGGCGACCTCGCCGCCGCCGAGTTCCTCAACGGCTGGGCCGCCACCTTCCCCGCGCCTTACAGCTTCCCCGTCAACAGCGAGAACCCGTTCGCCGTCGGGCCCTACGTGACGGGCAACAAGGAGCGCGGCATCCGCAACTACGGGATGAACCGCAACAAGGTGCTGCCGTTCACCTCCTCGTGGGGCCTCAACCCGCTCAACTACAGCGACGTGGGCTACGACATGACGGGCCCGCAGGTGCACGCCGACGGCGAAATCTGGAGCGCCACGAACTACGACATCAGGCAGGCGCTCGTCGCCAAGTACCACTCCACGCACCCGGCCACGAACAAGACCGTGCAGCGGCGCTGCGCCGACGGCGTCCTGCCGGCCGACCAGTGCCCCGGCAACCGCCGCTGGATACAGATCGTCTTCGACGCCTTCCTGCTGATGCAGCCCGGCGTGAGCATGCTCGACGCCCGCGACGCCTACCTCGCCGCCGACCTGATGCGCTTCGGCGGGGCCAACCAGAAGGAGCTCTGGAGGGTCTTCGCGCAGCGCGGCATGGGCCAGTTCGCCTCCACCGCCGGCACCGACGACGGCGACCCCGTGCCCAGCTTCGAGTCGGCCCTCGAAGCCTCGACGCCGGTCAAGTTCGTCGTCAAGGACGAGAACGGCTTGGCCGTCAAGGCGAAGGTCTACGTCGGCCACTACGAGGCGCGGGCCACGCCCGTCGCCGACACCGACGGGGCCACGGCGCTGCCGGCCACGGCCAAGTTCGTCGCCGGCAGCTACGACTTCGTCGTGCAGGCCAACGGCTACGGCCACGTCCGCTTCGCGCGCAAGCTCGGCGGGACGACGCCCGTCGACCTAGTCGTCACCATGCCGACCAACCTCGCCTCGACGCACAAGGGCGCGACGGCCGCCGGCGACGGCTTCTTCCACTCGCAGCTCATCGACGACACGGAGAACTCGGGCTGGGTCGCCAACAACCGCCTGCCCGACGTGGCCGGCACGCGCGTCACGGTCGATCTCGCCGGCGGGGCCCGCAGCGTGCGCCGCGTGCAGGTGAGCGCCATCATCAGCCCGTCCGATCAGGACACGGGGCCCGACAACTCTTCGCTCAGCAAGAACCGCTTCGTCGCGCTCCGGCAGTTCGAGGTCTGGGTCTGCAATCAGGGCGCGAACCTCCTCAACCCGAACTGCCTGAGCACGCTCGACGCGGGCTTCACCAAAATCTACACCAGCCCGGCGAGCGCGCTGCCCGGCACCGCGCCGCGCCCGGCCGCGCCCGACCTGATCCTGCGCAGCTTCGACGTGCCGGCGACCACCGCCACGCACGTGCAGCTCCGCGTGGTCTCGAACCAGTGCACCGGCGGGCCGCAGTTCCAAGGCGATCAGGACAACGACCCGCTCAACGACTCCGACTGCCGCAGCGGCTCGGCCTCGGACAACACCGTCCGGGCGCAGGAGTTTCAGGTCTTCGGGCAGGCCGCGGCCGTCCCGTCGAAAGACCCCGTGGTGCTCGTGACGATGACGGCCCCGGCCGCCGCCCCGCGCGGCGGCGAGGTCGCCTACGACATCGCCTACAACAACCTCGGCCCGAACGCCTCGTCGAACGCCTTCATCACGGACGTGCTGCCCGCGGGGCTGGACTTCGTCTCGGCCTCGCACGGCGGCGTCTACAACCCGACGACGCGCAAGGTCGTCTGGAAACTCGGAACCGTCGCGGTGGGCGGAACCAACACGCTCCGGCTCGTGGCGCGCGTGCGCGCGACGACGCCGGCCAACTCGGCGATCCTCAATCAGGCGGAGTACACCGCCGACCTGACGGTCGCCACGCCCGCCGCCGCCGTCACGCTCGTCACCTGACGCCGCGCCGCGCGCGCTCACGTCAAGGCCCCCTCGCCGCGAGGGGGCCTTAACTTTTTCGGGCCCGCCTTGGCTTCCGGGTGGGGCTATCGGGCGCGCGCGGTCGTCGGTTCCTGCCGGGCGCGGCATGGCACCAAGCCGCGCCGCCGTTGCAATTTCGACAAGAAAGCTTCCCGCTCCGCGCGAGTCTCAACTTGCCTCTCTGGACAGAAAATATATGTTTTTCATCATCAAGCGAGTGAAGGCGAGCACCATTCACACCGTCCTGACGTTGGTCTGGGTGGCGCTCGTCGTCCCGACACTCCTTTGGTGGCGGGAGTCGGTCTTCTGGGTGGCGCTGATGAGCCTGTGGGCGAACATCGCCTCGCACTGGGCGGCGCGCGAGGCGGCGAAGGCGAAGGAGAAGGCCAGCTAAACAGAGGTTCGGCAGATCGGTGCGACCGGGGTTGAGTTCGCCGAGCAGGTGCGCTCAGTTCGCCGGGCTATTACCGTCCACGGTTGCCGGCTCGTCTACGAGATCGTAGAGGAGACGGGCCTCTCGCGGTGGGCGGTGGATAAGGTGCTCAAGAAGCTTATGGACGAGGGCGTCGTCGAGGCCCGCGATGGCTTCGCCGAAGAGGCGGGCCGCCCACCCGTTGAATACTACCCCGCCGGTTCTACCCGCGACGAAGACGTGGCCGACTGGCTACGCTGCGCCGCCGACCTGCTCTGAAACCCGCCTGCAAAATAACCGCGCCCGACTCGCGTAACCTTTGACCGTCGCACAGCGGGATTTAGGTTAGGGCGTTTATGAGTCGTGAGCATACCCAATTCAAAAGGAAGACCCCCCACCATGCTTGAGCGCATCGAGGGCATGGTCAAGACCATCACGATTTAAGAGGGGGTGTGAGTATGCCGGCCAGCGGCGAGACGATAGGTGACGGGGAGTTTAAGGTCTACAGCGCGGCGGAGAAGGACTTCGTGCCGCGGCGCGTGGGGCTGACGCACTACTGCCGGCTGTACCACTCGGCGAATCAGTCAATCGCCAGCGGGGCCGGGAACGTGCCCCTCGCTTTCAACTCGGAGATTCCGACACGGGCGGGATGCACGACAACGTAACCAACAACGGCCGCATCACGTTTCAACTGGCCGGCTTTTACCTCGTGTCGCTTAACGTGGCCTTCGCCTCTAACGTGACCGGCTACCGAACCCTGCTCATCAAACAGAACGGCGGCATCTACCTCGCGTCCACCTCAATCGGGGCCACCAACGGGAACGACACGCGCCTCTTCGTCCAGTGCGCGTCTTTCTTCAACCTCGCCTACGTGGTGAAAGTGATCGTCAGGCTTGTGCATCATCTCCCCCCGTCTCCCTACCCGGTGTCGGCCCCGCGGCGTCACCCGGCCTGTTCTTCCCTGCGCCTCTCTTCGGCCGCGAGGACGCCCTTGTAAGCCTGAAGGTCTCGCTGCAAGTCCGAGAGGCGCATGGCCCACTTAAACGACTCGGCCTCCGCGACCCGAATGTCGGCCTCCAGCGAGGCGATCTGGTCGCGCACGTGCTTAATAACTTCGTCCTGCTCCACGCTACTTCCCTCCGTATCCCCTATTATAGTGCCGGCCTAAGACGGGGGCTTGATCAAATCCACTGGCACCGCAGCTACCGGTAGTACCTGCGGTACCTATGGTACCCAAGGTACTCCGGGTGCTCCGAGACCGACAGTCAAGATGTGACCCCGGACGTCATGTTCATGGCTTGCGGGGCCGTGTCCATAGACGTCGAAACCGGCGAAGTGCCGAGGGCTTTCTTGGCCGGGGATGGTGTTGGTTGGGGAGGGTACTCTATTGTGGTTGGCGGCTACGCAGTAGCCGGCCACATGGTAGCTGGCTAGTATCTAGCTGTCTAAACGGGGTGTCCGCCACGGACAGGCTGTCCGCTGTGGACAACCGGACGGCCGGACGGCTGGTTACCCAGTCACCCAGCCACCTCGGGCGGATCGGGCGGATTAGACCGGGGTCGCATTGCGACCGGGGTCGTATAGCGCTCCCGCTGGTCAACCAGTCAACCAGATGACCAATCAACCAGTCCGGGGCGCGGACGGGTTCGGCTTTCGGAAGGGGTGCGGATTTCCGGAGGGGCGGCTGGCGTGCGTGGGGTGGGTGGCGTGGCACGCTGTACCATAGCAGGCGGTGCTATAGCAGGGCGGGTAGGGCTACCGAATCGGCAAGGCTTGCCGCTATAACAAGGCTTGTCACAGAGACAGCCCATACCGTATCCACAGGGGCTATGGATTCCAGAGGGACTGGCCGGTGGTTGATATCCCCGGAAGACCTCAGGCAGGGCTCGCTTCACTGGCAGTCTCCCTTACGAGGAATCTTTCTGTCACCGAACTTTCCGGTGTCTGTTAGGCCCAAAGTCATCCGCGAGCATCTTTCATCGACCTGAACAGCGCACGTCAGGCCGGTCTCTGCTTCAAACGTCTGAAGGTCGTCTCGGTTATCCTTGTGGAAATCCTCAACTAATTGGCGGACCCGCCTGCTTCTCTCATCGTCGGATATGCCGCGTCTGAGGAGCTCATTAAAGCGGCTAAGAAGCTCCCGCCCCGCCTGATTGAGTCGCGTCTCGCTGCTGCGGGCCCTGTCTTTTATGCCCCTGACTTGGCTCCACCTGTATATTTTTTGGCGGAAAATTATCTCCTTGACATCGTCGAAGAGCATCGAGGCGTCCGCAAAGTCACCGACCGCGCTCAGCATTTCTGCCCCGTCCGCGCGTTTGCGCCCCTCGTGGTTACGGTTGCAGAGTATGTCGTTGATGTTGCCGAGGAGGTCTATCAGGCGGTTAAGCAGCTCCGTAATATTTCTGTCTTCCTCGTCAGCGACCGTGAACTTATGCCGGCGGTTCTTCACCGCTCTACTGTGGCCCGCCTCGTGGAGCAGGATTTCAATCATGCTCCATTTGAAATTTCTCTCTAACCTCTCCTTCTCGGCATTGCTTCCGGTTCTGCGCGCGTCGTCATCCGCTTTCTTTAGCACTTCCAGAGCCGCCTCGAGTTGCGGTCGGGAAAGATTAATCCGGCCCGTCCGCCTACTCGTCTCGTGATCCTCACGGTCATGCAGACCCCAGTCGTCGAGGAATGGGGCGAGCTCCCTGCTAAATTTTTTCGCCTCGATAATGAATCGCTCGACGTACGCGCGTATGCCCTCGTCCCCCTGCTGTCGCTGCCGTCGTCGCTGTTGTTGCTGTCGCTGCTGTTGTTGCTGGAGAAGCGCCGCCGGTTGTAGCTGATTAAGACCGATCTGCGTCACGAACAGGAGTCTCGGCGGCGCGAGGAGCGGGTCGGCCCCTTCGACCTGAAACTTTATAAAGTTGATCGCGCCTTTGAAGAGCGGCACGGCGATCTCTTCGTCGTGACCAGCCGCCATGTCGAATTTCAGATTGCGCTCCTCACCCTCGCGCGCGCCTTCGGAGGAGTCCCTGCCCACGCGACGAACATCAACGTTGACAGGCAAGCCGGCGGGCTGGCGGGCCTGGAAAATCAGTTCCTCGCCTTCGCTCATCACCGGCGTCGGGCGACCCGGGTAGGGGTGCAGCAGCCTACCGCCGTCTTCGACCACACTATCCGGCGTCACGTTCAGCGGCTCCGAGAGGCACAGGTGAGATTCGTGCGTCCCTTGAACCTCAACACTTGATAGAGCGCCGACGCTGACTCCGCTTTCCGAATACACCCACGCGCATTCAACCTTTGCCGTCGGAGCCTTCGGCTTGAGCCTGAACCCGCTGTTTTTAAAAATCACGACATCGGGGTTGGTATAGGCGAGGATGGGTTTGGTGCCGCCGAGCGCGTGGAGGGGGCCCGATAGGGCCGAGCCGTCGGTAAAACGTATGTTGAAGATGGGATAAAAGACGCCCCGCGGTCCCACCTCCCCGTCGCTCACCTCCAGATGCGCAGGCTCCCCGGCAACGTTGACGGTCGAAGTCCCCCGGACGGCCCCCCCGCCTTCTGAGTAGTTCCATCCGCAGGCGACCACGGCATCTCTCACGCCCGGATTCCGCGTGAAGCGACTGTTCACAAAATCAACTATGCCGGGCGTCGTATGCTGAAGTGAGAGGTGCGGCTTGAAAATATGGAAAGGCCCGCTTTTACGTGAGCCGTTGTCGTAAACAACGGCGAAGTGGGGATAGAAGCGTGACCCGCGTCCTACCGACCCGCTGCTGACTTCGAGTCTCACAGGCTTAGCCATTTATCGAGTCTCCTTTCAATTCGCGGGCCGGTCACGTTTCATAAGGATGTAACACCGCCGGGGTGGGTCGGATTAGGCCGCCTGCTCGCGAGCGTAAGGGGCAGGCGCGGGAACGATATGCCTGCGTGGGCGGGCTGTCAATGTCGAGGAGTGTACGAGGCTGGCGTTGTGTATCCCGCCTAGTTGGGTCGAGTCGGGTAGCCACCCTAGCCACCCTAGGGAGGGATGGCGAATCCGGCGCTCTGGTACTCTAGTACCAGAGTATCTCGTAACTTTCATTTCTTAGTCACTTGGCTACCGAAATAAAAACCTAAGATGGTGGTCAATGCGTTGGCGAGTATGTCGGGCGGCTTTTCAGCCACCTTAATGACACTCATCCAACAAATAGTTATCGTTATTATCAAAGCGATCAACCCGGCTGTGGCACTTAAGCTGAAGACGGTTCGCAGCGCTTTGGATATGCCGCGTTCCGGCTCGTAGTTGCTCATCCATTTAGCCAACTCTTCGGCCGTATAAATGAGAATGGGGTTGTCCCCTTTAAAGTAAACATAGTTCTGATTCTCTTTTGCTTGCGTATTGCTATACCAATGCACGATGAATAAAGTGCCGTCTAAAAATTCCTTAACTTTTGACCTGATTTGCATGTCTTGGGGCTCCAGCTTTGCTTGGGAGGCCCTTACAATTTCGACGGCCTTCTCTTGCATTTCGGTGTCAGTCATATGGTCTCCTTCAACAGAGTGGGTTTGAGGTTGTGGAAGTGGCCGCGAGGGGGCTGAGGAGCCCCGACCTGCTCGATGGCGCGGGAATGTATCACCCCCGGTGAGAAAAGAAAAGGGTGGGCGCGGGCGGTGTGGCTGCGCTACCCGCGCCCCATCGTCTGTCTCTAGCGCGGTATCCAGTCGGGCCAATCGTCGGCCGCCTCCGCGGCCTCTGCCTCGTCTTCGGCGAGCGGCCCGAGCACGGGGCCGAGCACGCGCCGGATGCGGTGCGAGTAGGCCCCGCACGTCAGGGTTTCAAGGCGCGGGTTGCCGCTCTCGTCCCGGCCTAACATCCCCGTCCATACTCGGCCGTCTTCGATTTCGACGGCGGCCAGCTTGCCGAATTGCGCGGGCAAGTCTTCCCTGACGAGTAGCGTTGTGCCTTCGGGGTAGCCGAACTCTTCAAGGCCGCCGCCCTCCATCGTGACGGTCATGTATTCGCCCTCGTCGGCGGGGCGAACCGGGGGCGCGAAGCCCCCGGCCCTCTTGGCGCGCATACGGAGCGCGCGGGCCTCCGCGTCGGGCTGTGCGCGAAGGCGAGGGGCGATCGCCTGTTCTGGCGCGAGGGGGACAGGCGCGCGCTCGTGCCCTGCACGGTCAGCAACCTCTTCCGCCACCACGCCCGCCGGGCCGGCCTCGTCGGCTTAAAACCCCACCCCTTGCGCCACACCTTTGGCACCCGTCTGGGGGAGGCGGGCTACGACGCCTATGAGATACGGAAGCTCATGGGCCACAGCTCAATCCCCACAACTCAAATCTACGTCCACCCGCGCGCAATGCGTCTCAGGGAAGCCGTCGAGGCGGTTTCCTCGGGCCGCGGGCACTCGGCGGACACAAGGAAAACGGGCACGGGCGACTAGCGCGCCCGCATCCGGTTGGTACTATGAGGGATGGAAGAAACGGTAATGCGTCGTAGCAATTTCGACAAGAAAATTTTCCCGACGACCCGCGCCGGGGCTGAGCCTTGACGCTCGTCGCGGGCGCTTGTTACACTTTCGTTAGAATTCACGTACCGACGCGGCCGCGTCGCATGAACCCTCAAGGGAACCCCAATCCCGACCTGCGACGCGGCCCTGTTTTTTGCAACACAGGAGGTGTGTGGTGGGCTTTAAAGTCGGCCAGAAAGTCGTTTACCCCAATCACGGCATCGGCACCATCGAACAGATCGAGTCGAAACAAATCGGAGCAGCGTCCCTTCCTTTCTATACGCTCCGCCTCGCCGCGACCAACTCCGTCGTCCTCGTCCCCGTCGCCAACGCTTCAGAAGTCGGTCTCCGGTCTCCGATCTCCTCCGCCGAGTGCGAGATGCTCCTCCGCCATCTCGCCGACGACTTCCGCGGGGCGGCCAACGACTGGAAAGACCGCTTCAAGGAGTTCACGGAAAAGATGCGCACCGGCGACGTCTTCGAGGTCGCCTACGTGCTCAAGAATCTGACCTACCTGAGCCACCTCAAGCCGCTCTCGTTCCGCGAGCAGCGGATGCTGGAGCGCGCCCGCTACCTCGTCGTCTCCGAACTCGCCGCCGTCTGCCGCCAGCCCGAGTGCAACGTCGAACCCCGCGTCGAAGAAGCGCTCGCGCGCGCCTGCTCCAAGCACGAGCGCCGCCCCGCGAGGGCGCGCGTCGCCGCCGGCGCGGTCGCCGGCCACTAAGCAAACCCGAACACCGCAGCCCGCGCGCCACGCCGAGGATCGCTCCCCGACCTTGCGGCGAGACTGTCTCGGTGCGCCCGGACGCCGGCGCGGCGGGCGACGCGCCCGTTTCGGCGCGCGCCGCGACGCGTCTCGCGTGCGGATTGATTTGGCCGCGCGTTTACCCCATAATCGGCGCGGACGCGTCTCGACACACGACCGTGGGCCGCACAGGGCGGCGGGCGCGTCGTAGGCGGGGGCTTCGGATTGTTGATTGGCGATTGCCGATTCGGCGAGGGCGCGACTGCGACATGTGGTCTCAAAACGAAGCTCAGGAGTCTGAAGTCGGAAACATCGAGGGATGCTTCTCCAGCCGTACAGGCACTTTCTGGAAAGGCTGCGCGAGCCGCGAAACATCGTGGACATCGTGCTGGTCTTCCTGCTCGTCTACGCGCTGCTGAGGCTCATCCGCGGCACGCGCGCCGCGCCGATGGCCGCCGGCATCGCCGCCCTCGCCCTCATCTACTGGGCCGCCGTCCGCTACGACCTCGCCACCCTCGAAGCCATCCTCGGCCTCGCCCCCTTCTACGTCGGCGTCGCCATCATCGTCCTCTTCCAGAACGAAATCCGGCAGGCGCTCATCTCCTTCGGCAACCGCTTCCGGATGCCCTTCCTCGGCCGCCACCGCGGCCAGTTCGGCGAGGGCGTCTACGACGAGATCGTGCTCGCGGCCACGACGCTGGCCTCGACGAAGACGGGCGCGCTCATCGTCGTCGAGCGCGGCGTCAACCTCCGCAACGTCATCGAGGGCGGGGTCAAGATGGACGCCGAACTCTCCTACGACCTGCTGGTGACGATCTTCAACCCGGCGACGCCGCTGCACGACGGCGCGGTCGTCGTCCGCGGCCACCGCGTCGCGGCCGCCGCCTGCTTCCTGCCCCTGACCCTCAACCCGATGCTCTCGAAAGACCTCGGCACGCGCCACCGCGCCGCCATCGGCATCACCGAGGACACGGACGCCGTGGCCGTCGTCGTCTCCGAGGAGACGGGCCTCATCTCCTTCATGCAGGGCGGGCAGATCAAGCGCGGCCTCGACGGCACGCGGCTGCACGCCGCCATCCTCGCCGCGCTCGAACCGCCGTCGCGCGACAGGGAGAAGGAGGCGCGGCCCGCCGACGAGGCCGCCGGCGAGGCCCAGACTGAAGTCAGAGGCCAGAGGCTCGAAGTCAGCGACTGACTTCACCCCTAACTCGTCTGACATCCGACATCCACCCGATGGCTTTCCGCATCGCGAAAAGGAGGGAACCCGAAGAGGCGCGCGGCGTGGCCTCGGCGTGGCTGCGCGCGCTGCTCTTCGAGGACTGGGGCCTGAAACTCATCGCGCTCCTCATCACGCTGGGGCTTTGGTACGCGGTGACGGCGGCGCGCGCGCCGGCCACCATCCGCCTGCGCGCCGTGCCGCTCGAATTCTTTTTGCCCGAGGGCGTCGAGATCGGCAACGACCCCGTCGACGAGGTCGACGTCGTGCTCGAAGGCAGTCAGGGCAAGCTGGCCGAGATCAACGCGCGCAACATCGTCGCCCGCGCCGACGTGACGCAGCTCCGCACGGGCGACCGCGTCCTGCGCCTCTCCGACCGCAACGTCACGATGGACTTGCCCGCGGGCGTCCGCATCGTGGACATCGCGCCGCGCAGCGTGACGCTCAGGCTGGAGCCGCTCGTCGAGCGCGAGGTCGCGGTCGGGGTGCGCTTCGAGGGCAACCTGCCCGCCGGCTTCGCCGTGCCCGAGGGGGGCGTGCAGGTCACGCCGCCGACGGTGCGCGTGCGCGGCCCCGAGAGCCACGTCCGCGCGGCCGAGCGCGCCTACACCGAGACCATCTCGCTCGAAGGTCAGCGCGAGAGCCTCACGCTCCCGCAGATCGCCGTCGACATCCCCGACCGCAAGGTGACGCCGCTCGTCAGCACCGTCGCCGTCCGCGTCGAGATCGCCGAGGAGCAGGTCGAGCGCCGCTTCACGAACGTCCCCGTGCGCACGTTCGAGGGCGGGCAGGCCGACCCGACGGCCGCCTCGCTCACGCTGCGCGGCCCGCGCTCGCTCGTCGAATCCTTACGGCCCGACGACGTGAGGCTCGTGCTGGAGGCGCGCGAGGGCGGCCAAGTCCTGCCGCGCCTCCAACTCCCGCCCAACCTCGCCGGCCGCGTCGAACTCGTCACGACGACGCCCGCCGGCTTCAACATCAACCCTTAAAGACCGGGTTCCGGGTCGCGGGCTTCGAGTTAAAGACAACTTCAGGACGGGGCCGCGGGCGGCGGCCCCGTTCCGTCTTTAACCCGCGACTCGAAACCCGCGACCCGTCTTAGACTTTAGACTCCGGACTTTTTATGATGGCCGGGATGAAGAAACTTTTCGGGACGGACGGCATGCGGGGCGAGGCGGGGCGCTTCCCGCTCGACGCGGCGACGGCGCGCGAGGCGGGGCGCTCGCTCGCCGCGCACCTCGCGGAGAGGCTGGGGCGCGCGCCGCGCCTCGTGGCCGGGCGCGACACGCGCGAGTCGGGCGGCTGGATCGAGTCGGCCTTCCTCGCGGGCGCGCGCGAAGCCGGCGCGCGGGTCGAGTCGGCCGGCGTCATCACGACGCCGGGCGTGGCCTTCCTCGCGCGCACGCTCCCGGCCGACGCCGGCGTCGTCATCAGCGCCTCGCACAACCCTTATCAGGACAACGGCATTAAGATTTTCGCCCCCTCGGGCCGCAAGCTCGACGACGCCACCGAGCGCCTCATCGAGGCCGACATCCACGCCGGCCGCGCGCGCGCGGGAGAGGGCGGCCGACAGGCCGACGAGAGCGACGACGGCGCGGGGCTTGAAGTCGATGAGGGCGGCGGGCGCGACGGCGAAGGCGCGGCCGGGCTGCGCGCGCGTTACCTCGACTACTTGGCCGACGAGGTCGCGGACGGGCTGCGCCTCGGGGGGCTGACCGTCGTCGCCGACTGCGCCAACGGCGCGGCCTCCGAACTCGCGCCCGCGCTCCTCTCGCGCCTCGGCGCGCGCGTCGTCGCCCTCCACGTCTCGCCCGACGGCCGCAACATCAACCGCGACTGCGGCTCGCTCCACATGGACGAACTGCGGCGGCGCGTCGCCGCGGAAGGCGCCGGCGTCGGCGTCGCCTACGACGGCGACGCCGACCGCGCCCTCTTCGTTGACGCCCGCGGTCAGGTGGTTGACGGCGACGCCACGCTCTGGGTCTTGGCGAAAAGGATGCAGGAGCGGGGCGGGCTTGCGGGCGACCGCGTCGTCGCCACCGTGATGAGCAACCTCGGCCTCGAACTCGCCCTGCGCTCGCGCGGCATCGAACTGCTCCGCACCGATGTGGGCGACAAGTACGTGCTCGAAGAACTCCTGCGCGCCGGCGCGAGCCTCGGCGGCGAGCAGTCCGGCCACATCATCTTCCCGCGCACGGGCCTCGCCGGCGACGGGATGTTAACGACGCTCAACCTGCTCCGCGTCCTCATCGAGACGGGCCGCCCGCTCGGCGAACTGACCGAGGGCTTCACGCGGCTGCCGCAGGTGCTCACCAACGTCCGCGTGCGCGAAAAGCTCCCCTTCGAGGAGGTCGCGGAGGTGGCGCGCTGCGTCCGCGAGACCGAGGCGGCACTCGGCGACGGCGGCCGCCTGCTGCTGCGCTATTCCGGGACGGAGCCGCTGGCGCGCGTCATGATCGAGGGAGAGAGGCAGGAGGAGATCGAGCGTTTAGCCGACGGCTTGGCCGAAGTCATACGCCGAAATCTCGGCGCGGTGTGAAGGCCGCGCCGTGTAAAACAGGGGTCGGTGAGAAATTTTTACTCGGCGATGAGTGTAAGACTTACACGGCCCGAAGAGGTGTTTTTCAAACGCCGCTGACGGCCACGTTAAAAGCCCAATAAAAAGCCCTGTTTTTAATCATGTTGAATTGGGACTTGCATGGCATGGGCATTGCGATGTATATTGTGGGGCAAGAGAGACGGTTGGTGGATCCTCCGTCTCAGTGGTTGCTGGGGTGAGGACAGTGACCACACATTGGAACGGGCGCGGCAATCCCCAAGTTTGCCGCGCCCGTTCTTAATTTGTCCAGCGCTCAAGCCCGCCACGGCCCGGCCACCCCTGCGCCGGACGCATCTCCAACCCGCGTGCTACAATCGAATCAGTCCCGGCCACCGGCCATCCCAGCAGAGCGCAAGGTGGGCGTCCGCGCGCCCAGCGGGAGAGATGAACCCGAGCGACTACCGCCGCGACTTCGCCGCCTACCACTCAGCGCTCGCCCGCGAGCGTTTCAACCACCACGCCGGACTCGCCCCGCGCCCCGACACGGCGAGGCTCGAAGACCGCCACGCAGACCTCTGGACGCGCGAATCCATTGACGACTTGGGGCGCGCGCTCGATGAGACGCCCGCGCAGTTCGCGACGGAGCGGGCGGGCCTCGGCGCGCTCGTTGGCGCGGCGAGGCTCAGGCACGTCGAGGCGCGCGCGGGGGAGGTGACCGAGGAGTTGGGCCGTTGCGCCGCGGCCGCGCGCGTCGAGTGGGGCGGGGGCAAGGTCGCGGCCGAAGACGTGCCAGAGTTGTTGGCCGCGGAGGCGGACGCCGCCCGCCGCGTCGAGATGTCACGCCGCTGGTACGACGCGCTGCGCCCCTGCGAAGACCTCCGCGCCGCCCGCCTCGAAGCGCTCCGCGAAGCCGCGCGCGGCCTCGACCTCGCCGACCTCGGCGGCCTCTACGAGAGCTTCACCGGCGTCTCTCTGCCGAAGCTATCGGCCGACGCCGAACTCTTCCTGTCGCGCACCGAGCGGCCGTACATGACGCAGCTTTCGCGCTGGGCGGCGCGCGCCATCGGCGCGGGCGGGACGCGCGAACTGGAATTCGCCGACGCGCTCTACTTCGCGCGCGCCGCGCACCTCGACTCCTATTTCCCGGCGCAGGGGTTCGGCGCGGTCTACTCGGAGACGCTCGCGGGCTTGGGCGTGCGCGTCGAGTCGCAGCAGAACCTGCGACTCGACGCCGCGTCGCGCCCGTCGAAGGCTGCGTGGTCGGCCTGCTTCGCCTTAGACCCACCCGCGGACGTGCGGCTCGTGCTCGGCGCGCGGGCCGGGGGCGCGAGTTTCTTCCGGCAGACTTTCGGCGAGGCCGGGCGCGCGCAGATGTTCGCGTGGGCCTCGCGCGAGACGGCCTCGCGCCACCCCGAATTCGTGCGCGCGCCGGACGCGGCCACGGAGCAAGGGCACGCCTTTTTGCTCGCCGGACTCTTCCGCGACGCGGCGTGGCTCGGCGAGCACCGCGGCGTGCGCGCCACCGAGGCGCAGGAGGTCGCGAGCTTCGTCGCCCTCGTCGAGTTGCACGACGCGCGCCGCGAGTGCGCCGCGCTCGCGCACGCGCTGGCGCTCGCCGCGGCGGCCGACCCGCGCTCCGAGCAGTTGGCCGAGAGTTATGTCGGCGCGCTGACCGCGGTGACCGGCTTCAGGCATGACGCCGCGACGCGGCTGCTCGACGCGCCGGGCTTCGACGCGCCGGCCGGCCGCGCGCCCGACGCGGCCGCCCTCTTCCTGCCGGCCACCGCGCTGCGCGCGCGCCTCTTCGCCGCCACGTTCGTCGAGCACCTGCGTGCGCGCCACGGCCGCCGCTGGTTCGCGTCGCGCGCGGCGGGCGACGAGTTGATCGACGT
>DATMVI010000506.1:0-4423 GCA_035563275.1 Pyrinomonadaceae bacterium | reverse complement strand
GAGGGGGGGTGAGGGCCTTTTCCTCCTCTCCCGGCGCGGGCGGTGAAGGGAACCGCCTTTTGCCGGTGCCGCTCTTCTGCGGCCTCACCCATATACGCGGGCCCGCGCGCGCCGAACCACCACGCCCCCGAAAATTTTTTTCCGGCGCGCGGGGCCGCGCCCGCCTCCGGCCCGCTCTGATGTTACAATGCGCCCGCGCACCCGCCGGGCGTCCCGCTTCGGCCGGGCGGGGCCGGACAAAAGGAGTCGGATGCCTACCGCCGAGCCGCAACGGCTGACCCAACTGCTCGTCGCATGGAGCGACGGCGACCAGCAGGCGCTCAACGAACTTTTCCCGCTCGTCTACGACGAACTCCGCCAGCTCGCGCGCCGCCACATGCGGCGGGAGCGGCGCGGGCACACGCTGCGCACCACGGCGCTCGTCAACGACGCCTACCTGCGGCTCGTCGACCAGCGGCAGGTGCGCTGGCAGAACCGCGCCCACTTCTTCGCCATCGCCGCGCAGATGATGCGCCGCATCCTCGTCGATCACGCCCGCGCCAAGCACTACGAGAAGCGCGGCGGCGGGGCCGCCCACGTCCCGCTCGAAGAGGCGGCCGTCGTCGCCGAGGGCAAGGCGGGCGAGATTCTCGCGCTCGACGAGGCGCTCAAGTCTTTGGCCGAGATCGACCCGCGCCGCGCCCGCGTCGTCGAGCTGCGCTACTTCGGCGGCCTCTCGAACGAGGAGATCGCCGAGGTCTTGAAGGTCTCGACCAACACCGTCACCCGCGACTGGAACATGGCGCGCGCGTGGCTCTACCACGAGCTGAGCGGCGGGGGCGGCGACACCCCCGACGAGCCGGACGCCGGCTGAAGGGCGCGCGGCCCCGGCGGCGTGCGGCCCCGGACAGTCGCGTGGTCTATAATCGCCCGGCGGCGGACGCGAAGTCGCGGCGGGCGTCACGCCCGGGCCGCCCCCGGCCGCCTAATTCCCGACGCGCGGTGAGCAGATGAACGCCGAACGCTGGCGCAGGATCAGCATCCTCTTCAGGCACGCGCTGGAGCGCGACTCGGCCGAGCGCTCGGCGTTCCTCGCCGAGGCGTGCCCGGAGGACGAGGGGCTGCGCGTGGCGGTCGAGTCGCTCCTCGCCTCGCACGATCAGGCGGCGCGTGGCCGGTTCATCGAGTCCGGCCCGCTGCGCGCCGTCTCGGGGCCGGAGACGGCCGAGATGCGGGCCGCCGACGAGGCCGAGGCCGAGGTCATGCCGACCGACACGCAGCTCGGCCCCTACCGCATCCTCGACAAACTCGGCGCGGGCGGGATGGGCGCCGTCTACCTCGCGCGCGACACGCGGCTCGGCCGCCGCGTCGCCCTCAAAGTCCTGCCCGCGCACCTCGCGCGCGACGAGGAGTTCGTCCGCCGCTTCGAACAGGAGGCCCGCGCCGCCTCGGCCCTGAACCACCCGAACATCCTCACCGTCCACGAGATCGGCGAGGCCGAGGGCCGCCGCTTCATCGCCACCGAGTACGTCGAGGGGCTGACGCTGCGCGCGGCGCTGGCGGCCGGCCGCGTGGACGTGCCGACGGCGCTCGACGTCTGCGCGCAGGTGGCCGGCGCGCTCGCCAAGGCGCACACGCACGGCATCGTCCACCGCGACGTGAAGCCGGAGAACGTCATGGTGGACGAGGAGGGGCACGTCAAAATCCTCGACTTCGGCATCGCCAAGCAGTTCGCGCCCGGCCCCGCCCACGACACCGGCGCGCACACGCCGGGGCAGATCGACACGGCCTCGGGCGTCGTCCTCGGAACCTCGACCTACATGTCGCCCGAGCAGTTGCGCGGGCAGGTGCTCGACGGGCGCGCCGACGTTTGGGGCCTCGGCGTCGTCCTCTACGAGCTGGTCGCCGGCCGCGTCCCCTTCGACGCGCCGACCTACGGCGACCTCGTCGTCTCCATCCTTCAGGAAGAGCCGCCGCCGCTGGCGCGCTCCGCGCCCGACGCGCCGCCCGAGCTCGACGCCATCCTGCGCCGCGCGCTCGCCAAGAAGCGCGGCGACCGCTACCAGTCGGCGAAGGACTTGCAGAACGACCTGCGGCGGCTGCGCCGACGCTACGACGACGCGCGCGACTCCGTCCACGCGCCGCCGCCGCTGGCCGCCCCGCCGCGCCCCTCCGGCGCGCAGCAGCAGCACACGACCGTCACCACGGGGCCGCGCGTGACCACCGAGCAGCGCAAGCAGGTGACCGTCCTCTTCGCCGACCTGACGGGGCTGACGGCGCTCGCGGCCGGCCGCGACGCCGAGGAGCTGAGCGAGCTGACGAAGGAGCTTCTGGGGGTCGTTGACGAAGTCGTGGGCGAGCACGCCGGGGCCGTCGAGAAGCACGTCGGCGACACGGTGGTGGCGCTGTGGGGCGCGCGCGAGGCGCACGAGGACGACCCCGAGAGGGCCGTCCGCGCGGCCCTCGCCGTGCAGGAGGCGGTCGGCGAGTTCGTCGCCCGGCACGCGCCGCCGGGCGCCGTCCCCGCAGAGACTTCGCGCCCGTGGGTGCGGGCCGGCGTGAGCACGGGGCTGGTGCTCGTCGGCGACGCGGGGCCGGCCGGCGAGTTCACGGCCACGGGCGAGGCCGTGCGCCTCGCCGCGCGCCTCCAGCAGTCGGCCCCGCCCGGCGGCGTCCTCATCTCGCACGACACCTACCGCCACGTCCGCGGCGTCTTCAACGTGCAGCCGCCCGAGTCGCTCGCCTTCGAGGGGCGGCCCGAAGCCGTCGAGGTCTACCGCGTGATGAGCGCCAAGCCGCGCGCCTTCCGCGTGCGGACGCGCGGCGTCGAGGGCGTCGAGACGCGGATGGTCGGCCGGCAGGGCGAGCTGCGCCACCTGATGGACGCGCTCGAAACCGCCTCGGAAGACCGCGAGCTTCAGATCGTCACCGTCTTCGGCGACGCCGGCCTCGGGAAGTCGCGCCTGCTCTACGAGTTCAGCAACTGGCAGGAGCTCCTGCCGGAGATGTGGTACGTCTTCAACGGGCGCGCGGGCGAGACGACGCAGGGGCTGCCTTACGCGCTCGTGCGCGACGTGTTCTCCTTCCGCTTCCAGATTCAGGACAGCGACTCGCAGGAGGTGGCGCGCGAGAAGCTGGAGCGCGGCCTCGTCGCGATGAGCGGCCCGCAGACGCCCGCCGACGCCGAGACGGCGCAGATGCGCGCGCACTTCATCGGCCAGCTCATCGGCTTTGACTTCTCCGAGAGCAAGCACCTGACGGGCGTCATGGACGACGTGCGCCAACTGCGCGACCGCGCCTTCCGCTACGCCGCCGAGTTCTTCGCCGACGCCTCGCGCCGCCACCCGATCCTCCTCTACCTCGACGACATCCACTGGGCCGACGACGGCTCGCTCGACTTCGTGGACTACCTCGCGCGCCACTGCGCCTCGGTGCCGATGTTCGTGCTCTGCCTCGCGCGGCCCGCGCTGCTCGAACGCCGCCCGGCGTGGGGCGAGGGGCAGGAGCGCCACACGCGGCTGACGCTGCGGCCGCTGACGAAGAAGGAGAGCCGGCAACTGTTCGAGGAGATTCTGCGGCAGGCGCGCGACGTGCCGCCGAACCTGCGCGAGATGGTCGTCGGCGGGGCCGAGGGCAACCCGTTCTACGTCGAGGAGCTCATCAAGATGCTCATCGACCAGCGCGTCATCGTCCCCGGCGCGGAGGTCTGGAGCGTGGACTCGACCCGCCTCGTCGAGGTGCAGGTGCCGCCGACCCTGACCGGCGTGCTTCAGGCGCGCCTCGACAAGCTCAGCCCGGCCGAGAAGACCGCCCTCCAGCGCGCCTCCGTGGTCGGCCGCGTCTTCTGGGACGGCGCGGTCGCGCACCTCGGCGCGAAGCTGACGGGGGCGATCCGGCGCGAGACGAAGGTCGAGACGGGCGGCGGCGCGTTCGCCGAGGCCACCGGCGGCGCGGTCGCCGGCGTGCTCGAACGGCTCCGCCGCAAGGAGCTGACCTACCGGCGCGAGGCGTCGAGCTTCGCGGGCGCGCGCGAGTACACCTTCAAGCACGCGCTGCTGCGCGACGTGACCTACGAGAGCGTGCTGCGGCGCGAGCGGCGCGAGTACCACCGGCGGGCCGCCGAGTGGCTCGCGCGCCAGAGCGGGGGCCGGGCCGGCGAGTTCGCCGGCCTCGTGGCCGAGCACTACGAGCGCGCCGGCGAGACGGCCGAGGCGGCCGAGTGGTACGGCCGCGCCGGCCGGCAGGCCCGCGAGACTTACGCGCCCGAGGCGGCCATCAACTTCTACCGCAAGGCCATCGAGTTCGCCTCCGCGGCCCCCGCGGCGGGCTCGGGCGAGGTCGGCGAGGTGACGCGCGCGCGCCGCGTCGAGTGGCACGAGGGCCTGGGCGAGACTCTGCGCGTGCAGTCGCGCTACGACGAGGCGTCGGCCGCCTACGAGCAGAT
>DATMVI010000505.1:0-6769 GCA_035563275.1 Pyrinomonadaceae bacterium | reverse complement strand
GATCGTCGCCGCCCCGCAGGACAACTTTCATTCGTACCACGTGCGCTTCCCCGACGGGACGCAGGCGGCGCTGCGCCGGCAGGAGTTCGCCGTCAGGAAGCACCATCAGGCCGGCGAGTTGCTGCGACCCGAAGGCGCCCTCTCGGACTTCAACCTGTACGACCACGTCATCTACTCGTGCGTCGTCGGCTCGCGCGCCTACGGCCTCGACGAAGACGACTCGGACGTTGACCGCCGCGGCATCTACCTGCCGCCGGCCGAGCTGCACTGGTCGCTCTACGGCGTGCCGGAGCAGTTGGAGGACAAGAGCAGGGAGGAGTGCTACTGGGAGCTTCAGAAGTTTTTGGCGCTGGCGCTCAAGGCCAACCCGAACGTGCTCGAATGCCTCTACACGCCTCTGGTCGAGCGGGCCACGCCGCTCGCGCGCGAGCTGCTGGCGATGCGCTCGGCCTTCCTGTCGAAGCTCGTCTACCAGACCTACAACGGCTACGTCCTCTCGCAGTTCAGGAAGCTGGAACAGGACGTGCGCAACCGCGGCCAGATGCGCTGGAAGCACGCCATGCACCTCATCCGCCTCCTGCTCGAAGGCGTCGGCGCGCTGCGCGACGGCTTCCTGCCGGTGCGGGTGGACGCGCACCGCGCGCGACTGCTCGCCGTCCGGCGCGGCGAACTCGCGTGGGAGGAGGTCAACTCGTGGCGGCTCTCGCTGCACGCGGACTTCGACGCGGCCTTCGCGGCGACGAGCCTGCCGGAGCGCCCCGACTACGAGAGGGTCAACGCATTTTTAATCAGGGCGCGGCGCGCGAGCGCCCTGCGGGAAGGGGGCGGCCGACCCGATGAAGGTTGACGAAAGAGTGTTGCGCGAGGTCGAGGCCCAGCCGTGCCCGCTGCTGTTCGTGACGATCAGCGGCGCGCACCTCTACGGCTTCCCCTCGCCGGATTCCGACTACGACGTGCGCGGCGTCCACCTCCTGCCCGCGCGCGAAGTCCTCGGCCTCGAACCGGGGCGCGAGACGATTGAAGTCTCGGCGGTGAGGGGCGGGCTCGAGATCGACCTCGTGACGCACGACGCGAAGAAGTTCTTCGGCCTCCTGCTCAAGCGGAACGGCTACGTGCTCGAACAGCTCTACTCGCCGCTCGTGGTCAAGACCTCGCCGGCGCACGAGGAGCTGAAAGAGATCGCGCGGGGGTGCGTGACGCGCCACCACAGCCACCACTACCTCGGCTTCGCCGAGACGCAGTGGAGGCTCTTCGACTCGGAGCGGCCGCGCAGGGTCAAGCCGCTCCTCTACGTCTTCCGCGTCCTGTTGACCGGCATCCGCCTGATGCGGACGGGCCGCGTCGAGGCCGACCTGCGGCGGCTGAACGACGAGTTCAGACTCGACTACCTGCCCGGCCTGATCGCGCGCAAGCTCGAAGGGCCGGAGAGGTCGGCGCTCGGCGAGGACGACGTTACCTTCTACCGGCGCGAATACGGGCGCCTCCGCTCCGCCCTCGAAGAGGCGCACCGCGCGAGCGCGCTGCCCGAAGCCCCCGAAGGCCGCGCGGCGCTCGAAGACCTGCTGATCCGGCTAAGGCTTAACCACCCTCCGGGACTTTAACGAAACGGGTTCAGAGACGAATGAAACTGACGATACCCGAACTCTCGCTGGTCGTCCTCGTCGGCCCCTCCGGCTGCGGCAAGTCCACCTTCGCCCGCCGCCACTTCCGCGCCACCGAGGTGCTCTCGTCCGACTTCTGCCGCGGCCTCGTCGCCGACGACGAGAACGATCAGGCGGCGACCAAAGACGCCTTCGAGGTGCTGCACTTCGTCGCCGCCAAGCGCTTAGCCGCCGGGCGGCTGACGGTCGTCGACGCCACCAACGTGCAGCCGGAGGCGCGCCGGCCGCTGGTCGCGCTCGCGCGCGAGTACCACGTGCTGCCCGTCGCCGTCGTGCTCAACCTCCCCGAAAAAATCTGCCACGAGCGGAACCGCGCCCGCCCCGACCGCGACTTCGGGCCGCACGTCGTCCGCCAGCAGAGCCAGCAGTTGCGCCGCTCCGTCCGCAACCTCAAGCGCGAAGGCTTCCGCCACGTCTACGAACTCTCCTCGCCCGAAGAGGTGGAGGCGGCCGCCGTCGAGCGCCAGCCCCTCTGGAACAACCTCAAGCACGAGCGCGGGCCTTTCGACATCATCGGCGACGTGCACGGCTGCTTCGACGAACTCCGCGCGCTGCTGGGGCGGCTCGGCTACGAGGTTGACGAGGCGGACGAAGGCGGCGGGTCTTTCGGCTACCGGGTTCGACACCCCGAGGGGCGCAAGGCCGTCTTCCTCGGCGACCTCGTAGACCGCGGGCCGAAGACGCCCGAGGTCTTGCGGCTCGTGATGAGCATGAGGGCGGGTGGCGCGGCGCTGTGCGTCCCCGGCAACCACGACGTGAAGCTGATGCGGAAGCTGCGCGGCCGCGACGTGCGCGTCACGCACGGGCTGGCCGAGTCGCTGGAGCAGTTGGGGCGCGAGCCCCCGGAGTTCGCCGCGCAGGTCGCCGACTTCATTGACGGGCTGGTGAGCCACTACGTCCTCGACGACGGGCGGCTCGTCGTCGCGCACGCCGGTCTGAAGGAGGCGCTTCAGGGGCGCGGCTCGGCGGCCGTGCGCGACTTCGCGCTCTTCGGCGAGACGACGGGCGAGACGGACGAGTTCGGCCTGCCCGTGCGCTACGACTGGGCGGCCGAGTACCGCGGGCGCGCCGCGGTCGTCTACGGCCACACGCCCGTGCCCGAGCCGGAGTGGCTCAACCGCACGGTCAACATCGACACCGGCTGCGTCTTCGGCGGCAAGCTCACGGCGCTCCGCTACCCGGAGCGGGAGTTCGTCTCCGTCCCGGCCGCGCGCGCCTACTACGAGTCGGCGCGGCCCTTCCTGCCCGAAGAGTCGAAGGCCCCGGCGCTCACGGCGCAGCAGGAGCACGACGACGTGCTCGACCTCGAAGACGTGCTCGGCAAGCGCATCGTCTCGACGCGGCTCCAGCACAACGTCACCGTGCGCGAGGAGAACGCGGCCGCGGCGCTCGAAGTGATGAGCCGCTTCGCCGCGAACCCGAAGTGGCTCGTCTACCTGCCGCCGACCATGTCGCCCCCCGAGACGACGAAAGAGCCGGGGCTGCTCGAACACCCCGCGGAGGCCTTCTCCTACTACCTCAATCAGGGCGTGGCCCGCGTCGTCTGCGAGGAGAAGCACATGGGGTCGCGCGCCGTGGTCGTCGTCTGCCGCGACGAGGAGGCCGCGCGCAGGCGCTTCGGCGTCGTCGGCGAAGGGTTCGGCGTCTGCTACACGCGGACGGGCCGGAGGTTCTTCGACGACCGCGCGCTCGAATCCGAGCTCCTGACGCGGGTCAGGGCGGCGGCCGACCGGGCGGGGCTGTGGGCAGAGTTCGAGACGGACTGGATCTGTCTGGACTGCGAGCTGATGCCGTGGTCGGCGAAGGCGCAGGAGCTTTTGCGGCAGCAGTACGCGGCCGTCGGCGCGGCCTCGCGCGCCTCGCTCGGGGACGCCGTCGCCGCGCTCGAACAGGCGCGGGACGGCGCGGGCGATGTCGGCCCGCTTCTCGAACGCTACCGCGCGCGCGCCGCCGCCGCCGGGCAGTACCGCGAGGCCTACCGGCGTTACTGCTGGCCCGTCGCTTCGGTCGAAGACCTCAAGCTGGCCCCCTTCCACCTGCTCGCGACCGAGGGGCGGGCGCACACGGATCGCGACCACGTCTGGCACATGGAGACGCTCCGGCGTCTCTGCGAGGCCGGCGAGGGTTCGCTCCTGCTCGCCACGGCGTACAGGGTCGTGGAACTGACGGACGACGGGAGCCTGCGCGGCGGCGTGAGTTGGTGGGAGGAGTTGACCGGGCGGGGCGGCGAGGGGATGGTGGTCAAGCCGCTCGACTTCATCACGCGGGGCGCGCGGGGGCCGGCGCAGCCCGCCGTGAAGTGCCGCGGGCGCGAGTACCTGCGGATCATCTACGGGCCCGAGTACGACGCGCCCGAGAACCTTGAGCGTCTGCGCGCGCGCGGCCTCGCGGCCAAGCGGTCGCTGGCGCTGCGCGAGTTCGCGCTGGGGGTCGAGGGGCTGGAGCGTTTCGTCCGCCGCGAGCCGCTGCGCCGCGTCCACGAATGCGTCTTCGGCGTGCTCGCGCTGGAGAGCGAGCCGGTCGACCCGCGGCTGTAGCGTCCGCCGCCGGGGGGTGAGCTGTGCCCGAACGTCAAAGGAAGCTGGTCGCGGCGCTCGGCGTCGTCCTCTGCCTCGCGCTCGTCGCCGCGGCGCGCGGCCGCGCCCGAGCGGGCGACGCGCTGCTCGCCAAGCTCGACTGCCCGGACAGGGTTCACGACGTGGCCTTCTCGCCCGACGGGAGACTCCTCGCGGCGGGTTACGGTTGGAACGAAGAGGGCGGGGCGCGCATCTGGGACGTGGCCGCCCGCGCGGTGGTGGCGACGCTGGCGGCGGGCGAAGGCGACGGCGCTAACGTCGAGTGCGTGGCCTTCTCGCCCGACGGCAGGTGGTTCGCCGCGGCGAACTGGGACGACGACGTGCTGCTGTGGCCCGTCGGCTCGTGGCGCTCGCACCGGACGGTCATCGCCGGCCGCGGCCGGCCGAAGTCTCTGGCCTTCTCGCCGTCGGGCGCGAAGCTGGCCTTCCTGTCCGAAGAGGCGTTGACGCTCTACGACCTCGCCGCGGGCACGTCCGCCACGCTGGCCGCGCGCGAAACGCAGCGCGACTCATTCGTCAGTTTTTCATTCTCTCCCGGCGGCGAGGCGTTGACGCTTTTCCGCCGCGACTCGATCGAGGTCGTAGACGCCGAGGGCGGCAGGCTTATCAAAAGCTGGAAGCCGGCCCGCGGCGGATTCTTCGGGCGCTCGTCGCCCGACGGCCGCCACTTGATTGCGGGGGGCGGGGCCGTCTACGGCGGGAAGGTTGTCGAAATCCGGAGCGCGCGGGACGGCGAGAAGCTCGGCGAGGCGTCTGACTTCAGGGCCGGCCTCTTCGGGCTGGCCGTCTCGCATTCGGGCGAACTCTTCGCGGTGTCGGGCGGCAACTACGGCTCGGGCGGCGACCTCAGCCTGTGGGAGCTGAAGGGGCCGAGGGAGATCGGCTATGTCTCTTTCGGCAGGTTCCCCATTCAGTCGCTCGCCTTCAGCCCCGACGACAAACTGCTCGCGGCGGGCAGCGAGGACGGCCTCGTCCTGCTCTACGCGGTCGGGCGCATCCGCGGGCCGCAGGTCGTGACGCAGGACACGAGGCTCTGCGGCGAGGTCGCGGTCGAGGGCGGGCAGACGTTCGTCGTCCCGCTCTCAGAGGTTCCGACCCCTTCGCGCCGCGGCTTCCGGTACCCGTGGCGGCTCGAAGTGGCGAACGCGGAGGCGCTGGCCGGGGCGGTCGGCTCGCCCGTCGAGTTGCGCGACTGGGCGATTGAAAGCAGCGCGGCCGCCGACCGCGCGCGGGTCAGAGGCGTGAGGGCGCTGCGGCCGCAAGGGGCCGCGGGCGGCTCCGGCCACGTCATCTTCGGCGACGCGCGAAACCCGGGGTGGGACGAGGGCTTCGTCGCGAAGGTTTACGCCGACGGCAGCTTCGTGGCGGCGGACAACTCGGGCAAGTGCCTTTCCCACGGCCACCTGTCCCGGCTCAAGACCGACTTCGACTCGCTCAGCAAGCGGCTCGTCGCCGCGGGTCTCCTCTCCGTGCCCGTCGAGCCGCTCACGCTCGGCGCTTCGCACTACCGGACGCGGTTCATCGAGCTGGCGGCGGGCGGCGCGCGCGAGCGGCGGAGCGACGCGGACTCCGTCGAAGCGCTGCTCAAGGGCGGCCCCGCGAAGAAGCGCGAGGCGTTCGCGCGCGTCTTCGAGACGGAGGAGCAGTTCATCAACTCGCTGTTAAAGGCCGGGCTGAACCCACCCCGGAACTAACTTCTTCGAGCGGCCTCGAACGTCTGCGGAGTGAGCGGGGGCAAGCCCCCGCCGCTCTATTTTGTCTCGCCGGTCGGCCCGGCCGCCCGCGCGTTCACGGACGATAAGGTGGAACGCGGAGGCCGCGGCCGGCGTGTGAACGGGGCGGAGGCCGCGGTTTGTGGCTACTGCGCGGGCCTCGCCGTGGGCAGGCACACCCTCGAACAGAGGCCACGACTGTGGGTGCGCGGCGCGCCTTATTTTAGGTTAGCCCGGTCTGAAGAGACGTGCGGCGGACGACGGCGCGCGCGGCGGGCCGTTAACCGCGGCACACTTTTTTTGAGGAGGGTGACGAATGACAGAGCCGGCGGAGGCGCGCGAGCGACAGCGGTGGGGCGGCTTCACGATGTTGGCGGGGGTCATCCTGCCGGCCTTTTCCATCCTGCTTGAGACGACGACGCACATGTGCGCCGAGGGGTTCTTCGACCCAATCCCGACCCTCTGGCACGTGCTGCTGGTGGTCTTCGTCCCCATCGCCAACCTTCAGGTGTGGCTCGCCGTCCGCAGGGGCGCGACCGACCGCGGCCCGCTGCTCGGCGCGGCCAACGCCGTCGCCGTCGGCGTCTCCCTCTTTTACACCGTCGTCTACCTGCCGCTGATGCCGCTCGCCTTCCTCGCCATCCTCCTCGCGGGGATGGGGCTGCTGCCGCTGGCCCCGGCCTTTTCGCTCGTCGCCGGCCTCGTCCTGCGGCGGCAACTGCGGCGCGTCTCGCCGCAAGGCTTCACCGTCCGCGCGACGGGGCTGGCGGCGGGAGTCGGCGTGGCGCTGCTGTGCGTCGCCCTGATGGAGTTGCCGGCG
>DATMVI010000504.1:0-3312 GCA_035563275.1 Pyrinomonadaceae bacterium | reverse complement strand
GTTGCCGCCCGCGCTACAGAGACAACTGGCCCCCGGCCCGCCGGGCGCGCCGTCGCTGCCGGTGCCGCCCGTCCCGCCGGTGCCCCCGTCGCCGCCCCTCCCGCCGTCGCCGCCGTAAGAGATGAGGCTGTAGGTGCTCGTGCTGCCGTTGGGGATGACGAGCGAGATGGAGCCGCCGGGGTTGCCGGGGCTGGCGTTGCCGCCGTTCGGGCCGAGGCCGCCGACGTTGCCCGAGTTGCCGGCCCCGCCGGTGCCGCCGTTCCGGTTGCCCGAACACGTCCCGACGGTGGCCGAGGTGGCGGTGGCCCCGTGCGCCCCGTGCGAGCCGACGCCGGTCGCCGAGATGCCGTCCGCCCCGCCGGCGCCGTGTCTATCTATCGTGGTCTGCGGGCTCGGCGCGCGCCCCGCGTAGCCCGCTTTCGAAAACTCTAACAGGGACGCCCCGCGGCCCCCCTGCTGCTGCTGCTCGCGCTGGCGTTCGAGCCACTCTTTTCTCCCCGCCCCGTGCGTATCGACCGTCACGGAGCCGCCCCGGATGAACGGGAGCGCGGGCCTTGAGTAGTTCGCGGCGCCCGCCCCCGCGAGGCCCGCCCTGACGAAGCGCAACTCCGACTTCTTCAACGCGCTCTCCAGCGTGCCGCCCAGCAGCCCGATCTCCTCGACCGGGAAGATGTGCACGTCGTAGTTGCCTTTGATGACCACGTCCCGCCCCTCGAAGATGAGCCGGCGCGCGAGGATCACGGTGTGGCCGGTCAGCTCGACCTTCTCGGGCAGGTAGAGGTCGCCGGCCAGTTGCGCCCCCCTGATCTTGCGGCCGGCCCACTTGGGGGTGCGCATCTCGGGCATCGCGTCGAAGGTGGCGGCTAAGTCCGTCTGCCAGCCGTCCTCAAGTAACAGGTCGGGGTCGAAGGGGACGTTGCGTCTGACGAGCAGGTCGCGTCCCGATTTAAAGTTCTCGCGGCGCTTCTGCCTGACCGTCTCCTGCCACGTGTCGGCCGGGACTCGCCGCGCCTGCGCGCCCGCGCGGCCGCCGCCGGGCAGGGGCGAGGGCACGCCGAGACACACTAAGAGTAAGGCGAGGCCAATCGTCTGGGTTGTTTTCACGTCGAGGCTCCTTAAAGGATAGGGGCGTGGGTTGAGGTAGAGAGGCTACCGTGAACGGAAGTGAGTTCCCGTCAGGTCTAATTCGGCAGGCACGCTTATACGCGCGCGCGGAGTCCGTGTCAAGGCGGCGGCGGAGTTCGCGCGGCCGGCCTGAGCGCGCCCATCCGTCAACGCGCGACCCGGAACTTTTTACACTCGCTGACAAGGCGTGACACCCGGGGCTGACAAAATTAGTCACGCGGGGGCGGGCCGCGCGTGGCCGGCGCCGCGAGGCGCGGAGTCGCCTTTGACAAATTCCTTGCAAATCGCGGCCGGCGTCGGCGGGCGCGCGGCGGCGCGGCGCGTGGCACGGCGAGTGCCAATCGGAGCCCCGCGCGGGTCGCCCGACGCCGCGGTTTCGGATGCTCTTTTACGACGCAATTTTCAAAGACGACAGGCTCACCGTCCGTCAGTTTTCCCGCAGCCGGCCGCGCCCGAAAGCCCCCCGGCCGGCGACGCCCGAGTCCGCCCGTGGCGCGGCCTCCCGAGTTTTCTCCACATGGCTTACGCCCCGAGCGCGATCACGCCGCCGATAGGCGTCAAGGACGCCGGCGCACCGCCGCCCGCCGACCGGCAGGATCGCACCATCCTCATCGTGGACGACGAGGAGTCGATCCGCTGGCTCTTCGCCGACTGCCTCGGCTCGCGCTACTACTGCACGACGGCCGCCAACGCCGACGAGGCGCTGGCCGCCCTCGCCAAAGAGCCCTTCGCGCTCGTGCTCGCCGACGTTTCGATGCCGGGGCTCTCGGGCGTCGAGCTGCTGCGCCGCATCGTCACGCAGTACCCGGACACGGCCGTCATCATGATCTCGGGCATCGACCGCACGCAGCGCGTGCTCGACGCCGTCCGCATCGGGGCCTTCGACTACCTCATCAAGCCCATCGACCTCGACGTGCTCGAGATCTCGGTCGAGCGCGCGCTCGAACGCCGCAAGCTCCTCAACGACGCGCGCCGCTACAAGCAAGACCTCGAACGCCGCAACTCCGAGCTGGCCCGCCGCAAGACCGAGCTCGAAAGGCTTCAGGCGCAGATCGTCCACAGCGAGAAGATGGCCTCGCTCGGCCAGCTCGCCGCCGGCGTCGCGCACGAGCTGAACAACCCGGCCGGCTTCATCTACGGCAACATGGACTTCCTCGGCGAGTCCGTCGAGGCCATCGAGCGCCTGCTCACGCTCTACGACAGCGCGAACCTCTCGGAGGCGACGCGCGCGCAGGTGCAGGCGCTCAAGGAAGAGATCGATTACGAGAACACGCTGTCGGACTTGCGCTCGATCGTCATGGACTGCCGCGAGGGCGCGGAGCGCATCAAGAGCGTCGTCCAGAACCTGCGCACCTTCTCGCGGCTCGACGAGGCCGACTACAAGCAGGTCGACATCCACGAGGGCATCGACTCGACCGTCCGCCTGCTCTCGCGCTACTACAGCGGCGGGCGCATCCGGCTCGTGCGCGAGTACGGCGAGCTGCCGCAGGTGGACTGCTACGCCGGCCAGCTCAATCAGGTCTGGATGAACCTGCTCGCCAACGCGGCGCAGGCCGTCGAGCAGGCGGGCGGCGGCGAGGTCACCATCCAGACCTACGTCGAGCGCGAGACCGTGATGGTCGCCGTCTCGGACACCGGCATCGGCATCGCGCCCGAGCACCTGCGGAAAATCTTCGACCCCTTCTTCACCACCAAGCCGGTCGGCGAGGGCACGGGCCTCGGCCTCTCCGTCACCTACTCGATAGTCGAGCGCCACGGCGGCTTCATCCGCGTCCGCAGCCGCCCCGGTCAGGGCACGACCTTCGTCGTCGGCCTCCCGAAAGAAGGGGTGAAAAAGCAGTAGGCGGCGGCCGGCACCCCGTCAGTTCTTAAGAGAAGTTTTTCCGCCGTCACCGACTGCCGCCTACTTAAACACTCAGGAGTTAAGCCTCAACGATGCCTTACAAAATCATGGTGGTGGACGACGAGCCGGCCAACCTCCGGCTGCTCGAGCGCCTGTTCCGCCGCGACTACTCGGTCGTCGCCGCCTCCTCCGGCGAGGAGGCCCTGCGCCTCTTGGAGCAGCACGACGTGGCGCTGCTCGTCACCGACCAGCGGATGCCCGGCATGACCGGCATCGAGCTGCTCAAGCGCACGGCCCCGCTGCGCCCGCACATGGTGCGCATCGTGCTGACCGGCTACACCGAC
>DATMVI010000503.1:0-5329 GCA_035563275.1 Pyrinomonadaceae bacterium | reverse complement strand
CCGGCCCGGCGTCGTCCGGCGGGGCGGGCGGGCGGGCGTTCTTCTCCCCCAAGCGGCGCTCCAGCTCCGCGCGCTGCTCGGGCGAAAGGGCGTTGACTCTCTCGGCGATGCGGTTCATGCGGTTCCCTCACCCGTCGGCGTTAACTCCTGCCCGAGCCCCTCGCGCAACTGCTCGGGCGACATGGCTTCGATCTCTCTGAGCAACTCTTCCATCGCGGCCAGCTCTTCTTCTTCGGCGCGGGCCCGCTCTTCGATCAGGCGCGCGAGGCCGGCGATGCTCGGCGACTCGAAGAAGCTGCGCATCGGCAGGTCTGCGTCGAACGCCTTACGCACCCGGGAGATGATCTGGAGCCCGGTCAGCGAGTTCCCGCCCAGCTCGAAGAAGTCGGCCTCGACGCCGATCTGCTCAAGCCCGAAGACCTCCCGCCAGATGTCTGCGATCTTCCGCTCGGTCTCGCTGCGCGGCGCGTCCGGGGCGACTTCGGGAGGCGCCGCCTCCCCAAACCCCTCCCCTGCGGCGCGGGCCGCGCTCGCGGGTTCCCGCTCCTGCCGCGCCTGCCGGTCGGGCGGCGTCGGCGCGTCGGCGTGCGCTTCCGGCGCGGCCGGCTCCACCCAGTAGCGCCGGCGCTCGAAGGGGTAGGTCGGCAGGCTCACGCGCGAGCGGGCCCGCCCTCCGTGCGCCTCTTTCCAATCCGGCTCCACCCCGGCCAGCCAGAGTCGGCCGAGCGCTTCGAGCATAGAAGCCGAGTCCGTCCCGCCTCCCCGGCCGCGCGCGATAGACGCGAGCACGGCCCGCCCCGAGGCGTCGCCCATTTGGCGACGAACCAGCGAGCCCAGCGACCGCCCCGGGCCGACCTCAAGGAAGATTCCCACGCCCGCGCTCAGCAACCCGCCGACGCCGTCGGCGAAGCGGACGGGCTCGCGGAGTTGGCTGACCCAGAAGTCCGGGTCGGTCGCCTGCCGCGCCGTGACCCAGTCCCCCGTGAGGGTGGAGACGTAAGGCGCCTGCGGGGCGCGGAGCGGGACACGCCGCAGGCGCTCGGCGAACTCGTCGAGCATCGGCTCGACCGAGGCCGTGTGGAAGGCGCGCGTGCCCGGCAGGCGCACGCAGGCGACGCCCGCGGCCGCGAGCCGCCGCGCCGCGCGCTCGACCGCTTCGGGGCCGCCCGCGACCACGCACTGCGCGGGGCCGTTGACGGCGGCCAGCGAAAGCCCTTCGCCCGAAAGCTCTCGCGCCGCCGACTCCGTGAGGGAGACGGCGAGCATCCCGCCTTCGGGCAGCCGCCCCGCCAGACGCCCGCGCTCGGCCACGAGCCACAGCGCCTCCTCCGGCGAGAAGACCCCCGCGAGGCAGGCGGCGACGTACTCGCCGACGCTGTGGCCGATCATCGCCGACGGGCGCACGCCCCACGCCTCCCAGACCTTCGCCAGCGCGTAGCAGACGCTGAAGAGGGCCGGCTGCGCGACGGCCGTCTGCCGCAGCAACTCCTCCGCCTCGGCCAGCCGCGACGCCTCCGGGTAGAGAACCTCGCGCAGGTCGCGGCCCGCGTGCGGCCCCAGCGCCTCGGCGCAGCGGTCGAGTTCGCGCCGGAAGGTCGGCTCGTCGGCGTAGAGCCCCGCGGCCATCCGCACGTGCTGCGCGCCCTGCCCCGGAAACATCAACGCCACGCCCGGCGCGCCGCCTTCGTGTCTCTTGACGAAGACGCGACTCGGCTCGCGCGCCTCCAGCATCTCGGCGGCCGCGCCCGCCTCCTCACAGACCAGCGCCATGCGGTGCGCGAAACTCTCGCGCCCGACTTGCAGCGTGTAGGCCACGTCGGCGAGCGGCGCGCCCGCGTCGCCGCGTCTCAGGTGCGCGGCCAAGTTGGCCGCCGCCTGCTCCAGCGCCGGGGCGCTCCGCGCCGAGAGGACGAGCAACTGCGCGCGCGCGGGCTCGTCGGCGCGCGCCGGCGGCGGGGGCTCTTCGAGGACGAGGTGCGCGTTGGTGCCGCCGATGCCGAAGCTGCTGACGCCGGCCCTCCTGCGCGTTTCGCCCCGCGGCCACTCGCGCAGTTCCGCGTTGACGTAGAAGGGGCCGGAGGCGAAGTCGATGGCGGGGTTGGCGCACTCGAAGTGGAGGCTGGGCGGGAGCTGCCCGTGCTTGAGCGCCTCGACGGTTTTGATGAGACCGGCGACGCCGGCCGCCGCGTCGAGGTGGCCGACGTTCGTCTTGACCGAGCCGACGGCGCAGGCCGCCCGGCGCAGGTCGCCGCCGCGGCGGAAGGCTTCGGTCAGGGCGGCGATCTCGATGGGGTCGCCGAGCGGCGTCGCCGTCCCGTGCGCCTCGACCAAGCCGACGCTCTCGGGCTCGACGCCGGCCACGGCCAGCGCCTCGGCGATGACCTCGGCCTGCCCGTCCACGCCGGGCGCGGTGTAGCCGATGCGGGCCGCGCCGTCGTTGTTGACGGCCGCGCCGCGGATGACGGCGTGGACGCGGTCGCCCGCGGCGAGCGCCTCGGAGAGCCGCTTCAGGAAGACGACCCCGGCCCCGCTGCCGGCCACGGTGCCGCGCGCGCGCCGGTCGAAGGCGCGGCAATGGCCGTCGGGCGAGGCGATGCCGCCCTCCTGATAGAGGTAGCCCGCCACCTGCGGCAGGGAGATCGAGACGCCGCCGGCGAGCGCCGCGTCGCACTGGTAGGCGAGCAGGCTCTGGCACGCCAGAGCGACGGCGACGAGCGAGCTGGAGCAGGCCGTCTGGACGTTGATGCTCGGCCCCGTCAGGTTCAGCTTGTAAGAGACCTTGGCCGTCAGGTGATCCTTTTCGTTGCCGATGAGGATTTGGAAAATGTCCGCCGCCGCCGCGCCGCCGCCGGCCCGCGAAAGGAGGTTGAGCAGATACCTCGTCGGCCCCGACCCGGCGAAGACGCCGACGCGCCCGGCCGACTGCTCCGAGACGTAGCCGGCATCCTCCATCGCCTCCCACGCGCACTCCAGAAAGAGGCGGTGCTGCGGGTCGGTCACCTCGGCCTCCCTCGGCGTGAAGCCGAAGAAGGCGGCGTCGAACATCTCGACGCCGTCGAGGACGGGCGCGGCCCTCACGTAGTTCGGCTCGCGCAGCGCCGCCGCGGCCACCCCCGCGGCCGCCAACTCCTCCTCCGTGAAGAAGGAGACGGACTCAACGCCGTCGCGCACGTTGCCCCAGAACTCCGCGACGCTCCGGGCGCCGGGGAAACGCCCCGCCATCCCGACGATGGCCACCTCTTCGACCGCCCCGCGTGCTGCCGTGTTGCTCATAAAGACTCCTTCAGACCGCGCTTCAAACCTTGCTCCCGCAGGGCCGCGACCCGCTTGGCCGCGCGCCCGCGCGCCGCCGCCGCCGAGTCGCGCCCGTCGGCCCCGCCGACGTAGGCGGCGAGCGCGCCGACGGTCGGGTGGCGGAACATCTCGACGAGCGGGATGTCCCGGCCGAGCGCCTCGCGGAGCAGCCCGTGGATTTGGACGAGTGTGATGGAATGGCCGCCGAGGTCGAAGAGGTTGTCGGCCACGCCGACCCGCTCGACGCGCAGGGCCCGCCGCCAAGCCTCGGCGATGACGCGCTCGGTCGCCGTCCGCGGCGCGACGTAGCCGGGGCGCGACCCGGCGCCCGCCTCCTCCGGCGCGGGCAGCCTCAGCCGGTCTACTTTGCCGTGGCGCGTGTAGGGCAGCTCGTCGAGCAGCACGAAGGCCGACGGCATCATGTAGGCCGGGAGTTGTTCCCTGAGGTAGCTACGCAGGAGGTCGGGCGTGAGCAGCTCGGCGCCGTCGCCCGCGCCGCCCCCGGCGGCGGTCGCGCCGGCCGCGCGCGCGTGCGGGGCGCCGCGCCGCCCGTCGCCGGGCCGGACGGCGTAGAGGTTATAGCGATCCGTCCCCGACAGAGACTCGTCCTGCTCGAAGACCGCGCGGAACCCGCGCGCCGCGAGCAGCGAGACGATGTGGTCGAGGCGCCCCTCGCTCGGGCCGCCGCGGCGGTCGTGCACCTCCATGACGACCTGATCGATCTTGGGCCAGTCCTCGTCGGCGATGCCGCGCAGCACGTCCATCTCCGCCCGCTGCACGTCGATCTTGAGCAGGTCGATGCGCCCGACGCGCTCCTCGCGCAGCACGTCGGAGAGGCGGCGCAGGAGGCAGCGGTGCTGCTCGGAGGCGAAGCGCGCGCTCAGCAACTCGTCGGCCTCTTCCAGCAGGAGACGCGCCTCGGGACGGCCGCGCCGCCCCTCGTGCCGCAGGTAGGTCTCGACGACCCGCCGGTCGTCGGCCGCGTCGGCGTAGAGGGTCAGCCCGCTCATCATCGTGTTGCGCGGGTAGAAGGTGAGCCATTCGGCCCTCTCGCCGTCCGAGAGCCCGAAGGGGAAGGTCTTGACGTTCGGGCCGTAGAGTTCGGCGTTGAGGCGCAGCGTCTCGAACAGCGGCGGGAGGGGCTCGAAGGCGTAGAGGCGGGCCGACGGGCACCGCCGCGCGACGAAGAGCGAGAAGAGGCCGATGTTGGCGCCCACGTCGAAGACGCACGCGCCCTCGCTCAGCCCGACGCCGTGGCGCAGGTAAAGTTCCTTCGCGAAGATTTCGTCGTAGAGGTACTCGGTCTCGTTCCGGTTCTGCTGCACGACGGCCATGCCGTTAGGCAGCGGGACGCGCGCCCGCCCGTCTATCTTCGGCGCCGCCTTGCGCGAGGCGACCGCGTAGGCGACGAGGCGCTTCTCGCCCGGCGCCTCTTCCCTCGCCACGACCACGCACTCCCTGACGGCGGGGTGGCGCGCCAGAAGCGACTCGACCTCGCCCGGCTCGACGCGGTGGCCGCGTATCTTCACCTGCTGGTCGCGGCGCCCGAGAAATTCGAGCTGCCCGTCCGGCAGTCGCCGCGCGGCGTCGCCCGTGCGGTACAACCTCGCGCCCGGCACGTCAGAGAACGGGTCGGGCACGAACCGCTCCGCCGTCGAGCCGGGCCGCCCGAGGTAGCCGCGCGCCACCCCAGCCCCGCCCACGTAGAGCTCGCCCGAGACGCCCACCGGCGCCGGCCCCCCGTACCCGTCCAAGACGTAGGCCCGCGCGTTCGCAATGGGCCGCCCGATGCTCGGCCGCGCCCCGCTCACCCGCGCCGCCGTCGCGTCCACCGTGCACTCCGTCGGCCCGTAGACGTTGTAGAAGGCCGCCCGCGCCCCGCCCGCCAGCGCCACCCACGTCGCCGCGTCCACCGCCTCGCCTCCGACCAGCCCCACCCGCAGCCTCAAGTCTTCGCGCCCGACGAGGCCCGCCTCCAGCAGCAGCCTCAGCTGCGTCGGCGTGCAGTCGAGACCCCCGACCCGCTCACCCGCCA
>DATMVI010000502.1:0-2156 GCA_035563275.1 Pyrinomonadaceae bacterium | reverse complement strand
CTGGCCGCCCTGACCCGGCTGCGGCGAGGCGGGCTGCGCCGGCTGCTGCGACTGCTGCGTCTGCGCCTGCGTGGGCGAGGCCGTCTGCGGCGACTGCGTCTGCGGCCCCTGCGCGGGCGAGTTGGCCGAGGGCGCGGGCGTGTAAGGCGGCGTCTGCGTCGTCGTCTGCTGCGCCCGCAGCGGCGACGCCGACAGGCAGAGCAGGAGCGCGGCGGCCGCCGACTTCAAGCTGGATTGATGATTGCGCATAAACAGTAATCAGTAGCCAGTAGCCAGTAGCCAGTAGAAAAACCTTCTCAGTCGAAACGTCGTCGTGTCGGCGTCGGCAGCCTGCGCGCGGGGCGCCACCGGCTACTGACCACTGCCTACTGACTGCTCCTTATTATTGCTTCCCTATCAAACCGAAGAACGAGTGCGCGGTGGCGGCGGCGCGGCGTCGCGCCCACGCGAACGGCCCGGAGATGCCGCGGCCGATGCGGCCCCAGACGCGGCTGTGGCCGAGGTCGTCGAAGAGCGAATAGAAGACGGGCACGGCCAGCAGCGTGAGCAGCAGGCAGAGTGTCTGCCCACCGACGACGAGGACGCCGATGGAGCGGTTCGTGCCCGAACCCGGCCCCGTCGAGATCGTCAGCGGGATCATGCCGGCGACGAGCGCGACGGTCGTCATCAGGATCGGCCGCAGGCGGTCGCGGTTGGCCTGAATGATGGCTTCGAGCCGCTCCATGCCCTGCGACCGTAGCTCGTTCGTGTGGTCGATTTGCAGGATCGCGTTCTTCTTGACCACGCCGAAGAGCAGCAGCAGGCCGAGGCCCGAGAAGATGTTCACCGTCTGCCCGGTGATGAGCAGGCTGAGGATGCCGAACGGCACGGCCAGAGGGAGCGTGAGCAGGATCGTCACCGGGTGGATGAACGACTCGAACTGCGCGGCCAAGACCATGTACATGAAGATGAACGAGAGCAGGAACGCGAACATGAAATAGAAGCCGGCGCGGCCCAGCTCCTTCGAGCGCCCCGCGAGCCCGGTCGTGTACTCGGAGCCGACGCCGATCTCGCGCACGAACTGGTCGAGCTGCGTGATGACTTCCGACTGCGAGCCGCCCGAGGTGACGTTGGCCGTGATCGTCACCTGCCGCTGCCGGTTGAGGCGGTCGATGGCCGAAGGCCCCGTGCCCTCGACGACGCGCACGAGGTTCGAGAGGTTCGTCCAGCCCGTCTTCGACGACTGCACGAACAGGTTCTCGAGCGCCTCGGGGCTGGTGCGCGCCTGCCCGATGGCGCGCACGCGCACGTCGTACTGGTCGGTGCCCTCGTTGAAGGTCGTCACCTCCTGCCCGGCGACGAGCACGTTCAAAGCCTGCGCGATGTCGCCGACCCTCACGCCCAAGTCCGCGGCCCGCGCGCGGTCGATCTCGACCCTCACCTCGGGCTTGCCGACGATGAGCGAAGAGTCCACGTCCACCACGTTCGGGATCGTCCGCAGCTTCTGGGTCAGCTTCTCCGAATACTCCGTGAGCCGCTGGAGGTCGGGGCCGCCGATGACGTACTGGATGTCGGCGTTGCGGAAGCCGCCGCCCGAGATGGCCTGCACCTGCCCGATGTTGGTGCGCAGTTCCTTCGGGTACTTGGCGAGCAGCGGGCGCGTGTCCTCCATCAGCTCGACCTGCGTCCGCTCGCGCTCGTCGATGGGCGTCAGCTTGACGTAGATGTTGGCGTCGTTGACGAGCTGCTCCTGCCCGCCGCCGATGGTGACGAGCGTGTCGGTGACGCCGGGCAGGTTCCGGCGGATGTCGGCCGCGATGCGCTCGGCGAGGGCCGAGGTGGCCGCCAGCGTCGAGCCTTCGGGCGCGCGCACGTTGACCTCGAACTGCGACTGGTCGTCGACGGGGAGGAAGTTCTTGCCGACGAGCATGAAGAGGGGCACGATGCTGACGATGACCGCCGCGCACATCAGCACGACGGCCCAGCGGTGCGCCATCGCCCAGCGCAGCATCCACGTGTAGGTGCGGTCGATCGGCCGGTACCAGCGCGACTCCTTCGAGGTCTTCTGCCCGTGCGGCCCGGGCGCGCCGGGCTGCGCCACGCGCTCGGAAGGCGGCGCGGCCGTCTCCTCGCCGCGCGCCGTCTCGTGCGCCTCGCTCGTCCCGCCGGGGTCTCCG
>DATMVI010000501.1:0-3808 GCA_035563275.1 Pyrinomonadaceae bacterium | reverse complement strand
GTGCGAGTTGGTGCGCAACATCCGGAATCTGCGCAAGCCCGTCGTCGCCTCCCTGAACGGGACGACGGCCGGCGCGGGCGCGTGCATCGCGCTCGCCTCCGACCTGCGCGTGGCGAGCACCGAGGCGCGCATCGCCTTCCTCTTCGTCAGGGTCGGGCTGTCGGGCGCGGACATGGGCGCGGCCCACCTCCTGCCGCGCCTCGTCGGTCTGGCGAAGGCGACCGAACTGCTCTACACCGGCGACTTCGTGACGGCCGACGCGGCGCTGGCGATGGGACTTTATAACCGCGTCGTCGCGCCCGGCGAGTTGGAGGCCGAGACGCGCGCGCTGGCCGAGCGGCTGGCACGCGGCCCCTCGTTCGCGCTCGGCGTGACGAAGGAGATGCTCAACCGCGAACTCGACGCCTCGCTCGACACCGCGCTCGAATGGGAGGCGCAGGCCCAAGCCCTCTGCATGCAACACCCGGACTACAACGAAGCCTTCCGCGCCTTCACCGAGAAGCGCGAGCCGAAGTTCAGGTAACAGTTAAGAATTAAGAATTAAGAATGAGGCGCTTCCGAACCGCCCTTCAAGATTCACAACCACACCGAATTCTTAATTCTTAATTCTCAATTCTTAATTCTCTCTATGAGTCGCCCGTGCGTCTTCGTCTTCGCGCTGCTCGTCGCGGCCTTCGCCGCGGGCGCTCAGCCCGCGCCGACGGGGCAACTCTTAGAGCCGGCGCGGCAGGTTCCCGAGGGCGCACCGGGCGCGGCGGCCGAGCCGGAGGCTTTCGAGTTCGAGCTGTCGGGCTTCCGCTACCGCGTCGCGCGCAACGGCGCCGGGCGGCGGACGAAGGACGCGGCGGTGCGCCTCTTCAGCCTGCGGCTCGCGGGCGCGGACTCGATCGAGCGCGTCTACTTCGCGGGGTACGAGGGGAACGTCCTGCTCGTCTACGAGGCGGGCGACCTTGAGACGGGCGCGGGCTTCGCCGCGCGGCTCGAACAGCCCTCGATGCGCGCGCGCTGGCAGACGGAGTTCCCGGCCTACAACGTCGGACAACCCCTGCGCGACGGCGCGCACCTGTACTTGACGGGCGTCGGTTTCGTCGCCAAGCTTGACCTCCGGACCGGGCAGTTCGTCTGGAGGCAGCGGCGGCTCTACGGCCGCGCCGGCGAGGGCACGTTTAACGCCTTCGGGCCGCCCGAAATCAGCGGCGACGCCGTCCTCTTCAAAGAGAAGACCGACGGCGGCCGCCCCCCGAAGACCGCCCGCGTCCACCGCAAGACGGGCAAGCTTCTCGGCATCGAGTGAGAGGGAGTAAGCCGTAGCCGGTAGACTCCGCGCCGCGACGACCGACGCCGACACGCTGACGGTTCGCTACCGAAGCTCTTCTACCGGCTACCGACTACCGACTACTGTCTACTTCTCTTATGCCCCGCGACTCTTTCATCGCAGAGACGCCCTTCTTCGACGAGGAGCACGCGCGCCTCGCCGACGGCGTGGCTAACTTCGCCGCGCAGGAGATCGAGCCGCGCGCCGGCGCGGAGGAGGCCGGCAACGCCGACGAGCACTTCCGCGAGGTGCTCGGCCTGCTCGCCCAAGCCGACCTCCTGCGCTACGCCGTGGCGCGCGCCGGCTCCCCCCTCGACGCGCGCTCGCTCTGCGTCGTGCGCGAGGCGCTGGCCTACCACTCCGCGACGGCCGACCTCGCCTTCACCATGCAGGGCCTCGGCACCTACGCCGTCTCGCTGGCCGCCCCCGAGCACGTCCGCGACTTCTGGCTCGACCGCGCCCGCGCCGGCAAGGCCATCGCCGCCTTCGCGCTGACCGAGCCGGAGGCCGGCTCCGACGTTTCCGCCGTCCAGACCGAGGCGCGGCGCGAGGGCGACAGCTACCTCATTAACGGCCACAAGCGCTTCATCTCGAACGCGGGCATCGCCGACTTCTACACCGTCTTCGCGCGCACGGGCGAGCGCGGCGACGGGCGGGCCGAACTCTCCGCCTTCATCGTCGGCGCGCGGATGCCGGGCTTCCGCGTCATCGCGCGCACGCCGCTCATCGCCCCGCACCCCATCGGGGAGGTCGGCTTCGAGGACTTGCGCGTGCCGGCCGAAGACCGCGTCGGGGCCGAGGGCGAGGGCTTTCGGCTCGCGATGCAGACGATGGACATGTTCCGCGCCAGCGTCGGCGCGGCCGCCTGCGGCATGGCGCGGCGCGCGCTCGACGAGTCGGTCCGCCACGCGAAGGCGCGGCGACAGTTCGGCGTCACGCTCGCCATGCAGCAGTTGATACAGGAGAAGCTGGCCGAGATGCAGACCGAGTTGGACGCGGCCCGCCTGCTCGTCTACCGCGCCGCGCACCTGCGCGACGCCGGCGCGCCCCGCCCGCACCTGACGCGCGCCGCCAGCCAAGCCAAGC
Organism: Pyrinomonadaceae bacterium; assembly: GCA_035563275.1. Lineage (GTDB taxonomy): Bacteria > Acidobacteriota > Blastocatellia > Pyrinomonadales > Pyrinomonadaceae > QHXN01. The sequence continues at coordinate 1,407 of DATMVI010000501.1, read as the reverse complement.
TCTACGCCACCGAGGCTGCCGGCCGCATCATTGACCAAGCCGTCCAGATACACGGCGGCGTCGGCCTCGTGCGCGGCCACCCCGTCGAGCGCCTCTACCGCGACGTGCGCGCCCTGCGCATCTACGAGGGAACCTCCGAGATTCAGAAACTCATCATCGCCCGCGAGATGCTGAGGGAGTAGACGGTGAGTCGGCGGCCGGCAGGCTCCGCCCGACCGGCTGGCACCGGCGCTCCGACGATTCGCCGCCGAAGCTCTTTCTAACGTCTACCGTCTACCGACCACTTCTTTTATGCGAATCAACATCATCGGCGGCGGGCCGGCGGGCCTCTACTTCGCGCTCCTGATGAAGCGGCGCGACGCGCGGGGCCGCGTGACGGTCTTCGAGCGCAACCCGCCGGACGCGACCTTCGGGTGGGGCGTCGTCTTTTCGGGGCGCACGCTGTCGAACCTGCGCGAGGCCGACCCCGTCTCGCACCGGCGCATCACCGAGAGCTTCGAGACGTGGGACAACGTGGACATCGTCCACCGCGGCCGCAAAATCTCCGTGCGCGGCAACCACTTCTCGGGCATCGCGCGCCTGCGCCTGCTCAACATCTTGCAGGAGCGCTGCGCCGAGCTGGGCGTCGAGCTTCGCTTCCGCGAGGAGGTCGAGGACGTGGCGGCGCTGGCCGCCGGCTGCGACCTGCTCGTCGGCGCGGACGGCGTGAACAGCGAGGTGCGTCGCCGCTACGCCGCGCACCTGCGGCCGACACTCGGGGCCGGGGCCAACAAGTACATCTGGTACGGCACGCGCCAGCTCTTCCACGGCCTGACGCTCACCTTCCGCGAGTCGGAGGCCGGCGTCTTCGCCGCGCACTCCTACAAGTTCAGCCCGGAGCTGAGCACCTTCATCGTCGAGTGTGACGAGGAGACGTGGTCGCGGGCCGGCTTCGCTGCGATGCCGGACGCCGAGGCGCGCGCCTACCTCGCCCGCGTCTTCGCCGCAGACCTCGGCGGCCGGGAGCTTCTGTCGAACAACTCGAAGTGGATCAACTTCGCGCTGGTGAGCAACGGGCGCTGGAGTTTCGAGAACGTCGTGCTCGTGGGCGACGCGCTGCGCACGGCCCACTTCTCCATCGGCTCGGGCACGAAGCTCGCCCTCGAAGACTCCATCGCCCTTTTCCGCCACTTCGAGGCCGGGCTGGACGTGCCCGCGGCGCTCGCCGAGTTCGAGCGCGCGCGCCGGCCCGTCATCGAGGAGTACCAGCAGGCGGCGCAGGAGAGCCGCCTCTGGTTCGAGCGCGCGCGCGACCACATGAGCCTCGACCCGCTGCCCTTCGCCTACAGCCTGATGACGCGGAGCAAGCGGGTCGATCACGAGAGCCTGCGCCGCCGCGACCCCGACTTCGTCGCGGCCTACGAGGCG